>NZ_JBEZEH010000017.1:0-51061 GCF_040648775.1 Micromonospora sp. NPDC049089 | reverse complement strand
CTCCCTGGCTCTGGGGTTCTGTTTGGGGGGTGTGGTGGGGGGTTGCCCATCGCGTGGGGGTCGTTTTTCCTTTGCGCAGTTTTTATTTTGTGGGGTTATTTGCCGACCTCCACCCCCACCCGCCGACTTCTGTGGGGCCAGGTCTAGCGCGACCGCCGCCAGTAGCGGCAGGTCCAGTCCACCTGGTGCAGCTCGTCCTCGATGCCGTGTTCGGCGCGGAAGTCGTCGACGGCCTGTTTGCAGCCACGTACCGCGTGGTAGTCGTCGATGATCACGTAGCCTCCGACGGAGAGCTTCGGGTAGAGCGAGCGCAGCGCGACCATCGTCGAGTCGTAGAGGTCCCCGTCGAGACGCATCACCGAGATCTGCTCCACCGGCGCTGTCGGCAGGGTGTCCGAGAACCAGCCCTTGAGGAACCGGACCTGGCCGTCGAGTAGCCCGTACCGTTCGAAGTTCGCCTTCACCTGCTCCAACGACACCGCCAGGAAGGGCACCTGCCAGAGCGCGTCCTCGACGTCCTCGACCCGGTGGGGAGCCGGCTTCGGCAGGCCGCGGAACGAGTCCGCGACCCACACCGTCCGGTCCCGGTCGCCGTAGGCGCGCAGCATCCCGCGCATGAAGATGACTGCCCCGCCCCGCCACACACCGGTCTCGATCAGGTCACCGGGCACGCCCCGCTCCAACACGTCCTTGACGCATCGCTCCAGGTTGTCCAGCCGCCGCAGCCCGATCATGGTCTCTGCCTCCGGCGGCCAGTCCCGGCCGGTGGCCCGCGCCTCCGCGTCGAACGGGAACTGGAGCACCAGCTCCAGGCCCTTGCGTCGCAGCAGGTGCCGGCCGTGCTGAAGGATCCGGCCGTGCAGGGAGCCCTGACGTGGCTGGTACGGCATCCACGTCTCGCGGAAGACGTAGCGGGTCAACGCCTTCTTGAGCAGATCGCAGTAGAGGGCGCGGGGGTCGTCCAGCGACGGCTCGGACGCCTGTGTGGGTATCAACATCTCACTCATCGGCCTGTCTCCTTGTCGGTGTCGTTTGTAGCCAGCTGGTCGGGCCGCCTGTCGTGGGCGGGCCGCCGACCGTTGCTCCGGCCGTCGTCAGCCCCAGCGATCGGCGTCCCCGACGGCTACCGCCCGTCGCAGCACCACGGGCCCGGTGGAGGGTCGTTCCGCACTCGGCCGCCCGGCGGCCAGCAACTCCTGCCCGAAGACCGGCCAATGGTCCGTGTGGTTGGCCACCGGGGCGTCCGGGGAAGGCTCCGGCAGCGCTGCCTCCACCACCGGTGACCGCCAGGCCGTCTCGGGCCGGGCCAACGGTCGGCCGAGAACACCCGCCACGGCGGGGGAGCCACCCCAGGCCGGAGCCGCCGGCTCGGGCTGGGCGGTGGGCGTCGGTACGTGCTCGGGCCGGTCCGGGGCATCCGTCACCACCGGGTTCGGCTGGGTGATGGCATCCTCGATCCGGGTCGGCTCGGCCGGTGCCTCCGGGGGCGCCACGACGCCGCCCCCGGTGCTCTCGACCGGGTGACGCTCGACCGGCACGCTGCCAGCCGTCGCGCTTGCGACCGGCTTGCGGTGGACGGGCGTGCGCTCGACCGTCGTGCCCTCGACCGTCCTACCCTCGACGGTCCTGCCGGCCGTGGCCGACTCACCCGAGCTCTGTCGGCGGTGCCGTCCGGGCGGCCCAGACTTGTCCTCGACCAGGGCACTGACCAGCTCACGGATGACCGCGCCCTGAGCGCCCGCCTTCGTCGCCGGCAGCGCCAGGGCATCCTGGGTCGCGCCCGGCACCAGGGCCGGTTGCTCGCTGCTCGACCGGTGGTCCGGTCGGGGCACCGCTCCGATGACCACGACCCCCGCCAGCGGCAGCCCGAGCTGTTGCACGAGTCGGGCCGCCCGGGTGCTGTCGTCCAGGTTCGTCCGGCCGGCGCGGACGACCAGCAGCACGCCGTCCGCGTGCTGGGCGAACGCCGAGATCTCCCGTCCGGCCAGGATCGGCGGCGCGTGGACGATCACGCAGTCCTCGTCCTCGCCCAGCGCGTTGAGCAGGCCGCCCAGCTCGTGCAGGGCCTCCGTGTCGGCGCCCTCGCGGGGCTCGGCCGGCAGCACGGTCAGGGTGGGGAAGTCGACCAGGCGCACCGGCGGGCACTTCTGGGCCAGCACCTGCTGCCAGGTGTGCGGTGCCTCCGGGAAGTGTCCCGACAGCACCGGGTCGCGTACCGCCCCGTCCACCAGCGTCGCCCGACAGTGCTCATCGGCCATGCCGAGACCGAGCAGGGCGGTCACCAACGCCTTGCCGTCGTCGTCGTGCGCGCTGGTCACCAGCAGCCGACGACGGGGCAGGGGAGCGGTGAGCACACTGAGCGTCGAGATCGTGGCGCGCACCGCGTCGGCGACGTTGGTGCGGGCGTACAGCGCGGCGGCGTGATGGCGGGCGAAGCGGCGCGGCAGCTTCGGCAGCACCCCGACCACCGGCAGGCCCAGGCGCGCCTCGATCTGGCCGATGTCGCGCAGCCGGCTGTCGAACCGGTCGCGCAGCATGGTCGCGCCCCAACCGGCCAGCAGCCCGGCCAGGGCTCCGAGCACGCCGTTCAGCAGCGGCCGCGGGAAGGCCGGCCGGGTCGGCGGGCTGGCGGTGTCGAGAACCCGTGCGTTGATGCTGGTGGAACCGCCCATGTCCAGTCGGCCCAGCTGTTGACTGACGGCGCGGGAGGCGGCGTTCGCGATCGCGGCGGCCTGCGTGCCGGTTCCGGCGTTCGCGTGCACGGTGATGATCTGGAGGCCCAGTTCGTACTCGCCGCTGACGTGACCGAGCACGGCCCGCTCGGGAAGTTGCAGTGAACGCGCCGCTTCCAGCGCGACCTCCCGGGACCCGACAAGTCGGGCGATGGTGGGCGTGAGGTTCTGCGCGAGGGTCAGATCCGCCGGTCCGTCCTCGTTGGTCTGCTCGGCGCTGACCAGCACCGAGGCCTCCGCCTCGTAGCGCGCAGGGAGGAGCTGGGTCACTCCCTGGGCGGCGGCCAGGCCCGCGCACAGGCCGAGCAGCGGTACGCCCACCCGGCGCCAGGAGGCACCGAGCAGACCTTTGACATCTATCGACGCGCTCATCAGGCGATCGCCTCTCTGGTTGGGTGCCCGGCCTCGGCGGGCGATGTGCGCAGCGACCGGGCCGGGGACCGCAGTCCGCGCCAGGTCGTGCAGAGGGTCTCGGCGATCCGGTCCCAGCCGAACTCGGCGCCGGCGCGGGCCAACCCACGGTTGGCCAACTGGCCGGAGAGCGCCGGGTCGTCGCGCAGCCGCGCGAGGCGGGCGGCGAGCGCGGAGACGTCGCCGGCGGGGAAGACGAGACCGGCGTCGCCCACCACGTAGGGGATCTCGCCGACGTCGCTGCCCACGACGGGTACGCCACAGGCCATCGCCTCGACCAGCACCCGGCCGAACTGCTCGCGCAGCGGGATACCGATCCACGGAAGGGTGTTGCGCTGCACCACCTCGATCGATGGCATCGCCAACACGTCCATGTCGTTCAGCAGCGTGGGCAACTCGGCGTGCCCGGCCCAGCCGTGCCGGTGCACCCGGCCCGGTCGGCGCGCGGCGGCCCGTTCGATCTCGGCGCCGAGGCTGCCCTCCCCGACCAGCGACACGTCGCAGTCGATCAGCTCGGCGGCTCGTAGCAGGTCGACCACGCCCTTGTGCGGCTCGAACCGCCCGACGAACCCGACAGTGAACGGCCGTGCGACCGGATCGGTGGGCAGCGGCCGGAACATCCGGGTGTCCACGCCGAGCGGCACGATCGTGGCCGGGCCCCGGTAACCCTTGATCCGCAGCACATTCAGCGCCGCGGGTGTGATCGGGAAGGCGTGGTCGACGGAGAGGTAGGACTGTCGCTCGATCCGGGGGAACGGCACCGGAAAGCGGGTGACCACGTTCTGCGCGGCGTACAACGTGGTGGGCACCCCGGCCCAGCAGCGTTGACGCAGCCGCAGCGCCTGCCAGGTGGTGAGGTACGCGGCCTCGCCGATGACGTGCAGGATGTCGGGGCGGGCGGTGGTCACGTCGTGCTGGCCGGGCAGCCGGAACAGCACCGAGGCCATGTGCCCGGTCAGCGACTCGCCGAGCAGATGCGGGACGACGTGGTACCGCAGCCGGTGGTGTCGACGGGCCAGCCGGGCCAGTTCGCGTCGGGTCGTCGGGGACACGTCCGCGGCGAGCACAGTGAGGGTGACGTCCGGCTGTTCACACAGGACGTCGAACAGGTCCGTCCAGTGTTCGGTGCGCTTGCCGACGACCGTTGTCAGGACGTGCATCACGCTCCTCCTCTCGTTTCAGGTCTGTTGACAGCGATTCGGCCGACGCGGGTCCAGGCGCGCAGCCGGGCCGTCCCGGCCCGGGGTTGCACCGGCATCCGCGCCCCGGCCAGTCCGATGCCGATCAGTGCGCGCAGCAGCACCACGCCGCGTACCGCGCGCAGGGTGCCAGCGCGGTGGCGGGCGAAGAACCGCAGCATGCTGCGGTACAGGTGGGGCCAGATCCAGGCCGGGTCGGAGCTGCTCGCCCCGCCGGTGTGCACGGCGGTCACCGAGGGCACGTACAGCACCTGGGCGCCGTGCCGGGCCGCCTGGAGGCACAACTCCTCGTCCTCGTAGTACAGGAAGTAGCCCTCGTCGAGGCCGCCGATTGCCTCGAACAGGTCGCGACGCACCGCCAGGCAGGCACCGGAGAGCCAGTCCACAGCCACTGGCTGCGCCCCGCGCACACAGGCGTCGTACGCGGCCCGGCGCTGCCGACCGCTGAGCAACCGTCGCAGCGAGACCGGCACCAGCGACCCACCGAACCGGCTGGCCAGCACCGTGGCGAGGGATTCGAAGCGGTGGGCGCTGATCGCGACCCGGCCGTGCGCGTCGGTGAGCCGTGGCCCCGCGATGCCCACCGACGCTCGGTCGCGTAGCACCCGGACCAGTTCCGCCACCGCACCGGGGGTGACCACGCAGTCCGGGTTGACCAAAAGCACGACGTCGGTGTCGACCCCGGCCGCGGCCCGGTTCACGGCGGTGGCGAACCCGGTGTTGGTGGGGCTGGCGAGGACCGTCACCTCGGGGAAGCGGCGTCGGACGAGCTCGACAGTGCCGTCGGTGGAGGCATTGTCCACCAACCGCACCGGCACCTG
Source organism: Micromonospora sp. NPDC049089 (assembly GCF_040648775.1). Taxonomy (NCBI): domain Bacteria; kingdom Bacillati; phylum Actinomycetota; class Actinomycetes; order Micromonosporales; family Micromonosporaceae; genus Micromonospora; species Micromonospora sp. NPDC049089. The sequence continues at coordinate 45,898 of NZ_JBEZEH010000017.1, read as the reverse complement.
CGCCTGCCGCAGCGCGCTCAGGGCGGCGACGATCTGTCCTGCCGAGTTGTGGGTGACCACCACCGCGGTGGCGTCGGCCGCGCTCATGCCGCCACACCCGTTCGGGCCAGGACGTCGCGCAGCAGCGGCGGTTGTGCGGTTCGCCGCAGCCGCGTCCCCTCGTGGTGTGCTGTGAGGAGGGTCAGCGCCGGCAACAGGCCCAACTCCCAGTGCCCGTCGGTCGGCGCGGCGAAGAGGGCGGCGGCCAGGAAACCGCAGCACAGCGCCGCGAACGGCAGCGCGATCCCGTCCCGACTTTGCAGGCCGACGCGGATGCTGCGCAGGATCGGCCAGAGGACCAGCAGGAGGCCGACCAGCCCGAGGTTGGCCAGCACCGTGACGTAGAAGGCGTGGTACACCGGACCGACGTCGGTGAAGGTGAAGCCGGACAGGTAGATGTCCGGCGTGGTCTGTCCGAGGCCCGCCCCGACCAACGGCTGGTCGGCGAAGACGCCCAGGCCCACCTCGGACTCCACCCCCCGGTAACCGGCGGACTGCTCGAACCCTTTGGTGATCTCCGTGGCGCGCTCCCGTACCCCTGGTTGCAGGGCCAGGATCGCGGCCACCGCGACCGCCGCCGCGGCAGTGGCGGCCAGGCCGGTGCGGACCGTGCGACCGCCACGAACCAGCATGATCAGCCCGGTGAGTGCCGCGGCGAGCCAGATCCCCCGGTACGACGCGAGGAGCACGTCGACGGCGAAGAACCCGCCGAGCAGGAGGGCACCGGCCCGACGCCAACCCCGCACCCGACCGGCGATCCAGATCAGCGCGGGGATGGCCATGAGGGTGATGAGCCCGCCGTGGCGCCCCGGTGCCGTCACCGAGATGGCGGTGAAGGCCCCCGCCAGCACCACGTACAGGATGCCGGCGGCCAGGATCCGACGGGGCGTGGTGAGGGTGTGGGTGGCGACGAAGAAGTACACCGGGATCGTGGCCACCTGGTACGCGGCGACCAGTACCTCGGCCGGGAGGTTGCCGACGGCCAGGCCGTAGGTGGCCGCCACGACGGTCAACCCGACCAGGACCAGCATCCCCACGTCGGCGGCGGTACGCCGGATGCCCCGCTCCGCCCCGAGCCAGTGGCGGGTGGCCAGCGCGGCACCGCCGGCGGCCAGCAGCAGCACCTTCACCGCGATGTAGCCGCGCACGTCGCCGCCGCTGAGCACAGCACCCACCACGGCGCCGCCGATGATGCCGACCGGCAGCACTGCCCAGGGCCAGAGCAGGAACGCGCCGAAACACAGCACTCCGACGGCGGCGGCCAGGCCGACCGGCCCGGGCAGCAGGGTGACCACTGTCACCACACCGCCCAGCGCGGCCCCGGCGAGCACCACACCGGGCGCGACGATCGGCACTCTCATCGCGGCAACCCCGCCAACAGGGAACGCAGCTGGACGCCCCGCGCCGACCAGCTGTTGCGGGCGGCGACCTCTCGGCGTCGGGCGGCGTCGTCGGGCGCGCCGGCGCGGTCCAGCGCGTCGGCCAGCGCCGCGGCGAAGCTCGCCGGGTCGCCGGCGAGGGCGATGGTGTCGCCCAGGGACCGCAGCGCCGGCAGCGGCGTCGCGACGACGGGCTTGCCGAGGGCCAGGTATTCGTAGCACTTCTTCGGGTGCACGTAGTCGATCAGCCCACCAACCCGGTAGGGGATCATGGTGACGTCGCAGGCCCGCAGGATGCCCGGCACGTCCGCGAAGCGGACTGCGTCGACAAGCACCACGTTGGACAGTCCGGCGAGCGGGGCACGGCCGGCCCGGGTGGACGGCCCGACCAACACGAACGTCCACTCCGGGTGGGCGCGCGCCACCGAGGCGACCAGGTCCGCGTCGAAGGCCCGGGTGTCGACCGCCCCGCTGTAGCCGATCAGTGGTCGGCGCAGGCCGAGCAACCAGGGTGCGACTGGGCCGTCCGGCGAGAAGCGGTCCGGGTCGCATCCGTTCGCCAGGACCACCGGTGCCGGGTCGGAGGTGGGCATCCGGTCGGGTAGCGCGGTGGACGAGGCGAGGACGAGGTCGGCGGCGCCGACGGCGGAGCGCAGCGCGCGGCGCAGGTGCCAACGGTTCCAGGGGCGGGTGAACGTCCAGTCCAGGTCGGTGGCGTCGTAGACGACGGCGGACGCGTCCAGCCGGGCGGCGACCGGCGCGGCCAGGTCCTCGTCCAGCCAGAGCAGTCGTACGGATGCCCCACGCCGGCGGAACCAGCGGCCCAGCACCCGCGCGGCGAGCCAGCGGTTGACCCGGTTGACCGGAGGCAGGTGCCTACCGAACGGCAGCAGCGCCGGACCGGCGCACTGCCACAGGCCGTCGGCCACCTTCCGGACCTGGACCCGCCAGCGCGGGAGGTGCCCGGTCGGGTCGACGAAGAGAACCCGGTGGTCCACGGCCAGCTCGCGGGCCAGCGCGTGCTGCCGGTGGGCGCCGTTCGCCCACGGCGTGCCGCTGAAGATGACCACCCAGTCGCGGTCGCCGTCGGCGGGCGGCACGACCGCTGCGGCCGCCGGTTGCAGGGTGCTCGTGTGCTCAGCCACGGCCCGACCGTTCCATCGGCCGTGGCGCTTCGGCGGGCAGCAACTCGTCCTCGCCGAGGCGGCCGAGCACCGGGCGGGCGCGCTCGTCGTCGAGTCGCAGCAGTCGGGCGCCCGCGTGCCGGTCCAGCCAGCCACGCAGTGCTCCGGCCGCGATCCGCCGGTTGATCCAGTTGAGAAGCGGCACCGCATCACCCAGCGGCAGCGCTGTCGGTGCGACGGCGTGCCAGGCCGCCGCACCGATCGGGGTCACCTCGCACCGCCAGCGCGGCCGGCGTCCCGGCGGGTCGACGAAGAGCAACCGTTGCCCGGGCGCCAACTGCCCCAGCACCGCCGAATGCCCGTCGACGGACCATCGGGTCCGGCTGAACAGCACCACCCAGTCGCGGGTGTCACCGTCGGGCAGCGGACCGACGTCGCCGCGCAGCGCGGCGAGCAGGTCGCCCAGGCCCAGCTGTACGGATCGACCGAGGAGCCGCTTGACCAGGTGGTCGGCGAGCAGCGCGGCCCGGAACACCGGCAACCGGTACCGGGGCTGGGTCAACCGCAGATACCCGACCAGGCTGCCCAGCAGGTGTCGGAAGCGGATGGTCGGCCCGAGCAGCCGGCAGGACGCGCCCCGGCTGTGCGTCACCACGGCGTCCGGGAGCATCCACAGCTGGTGCCCGGCCTGGTCGAGCTGCCGCGCGAGGACCGCGTCGTTCCAGTAGACGGGGAACGCCTCGTCGAAGATGGTCTGTTGTCCGAGCACCGAGCGGCGCAGCAGCATGCAGCTGCCCGAGGCGAGTTGCCGGGGGCGGCTGAAGTCCTCGCCGCGCATCTGGAACCGGTGCAGTGCCTGGCGGAACCCGGGCAGCCGGCGCAGCGCGGTCACCAGCGCGATGGTGGCGGTGAAGCTGGGCTGTTGGACGTAGTGCTGCTGGAAGGTGCCGTCCGGGTTGAGGTACAGCGGGCTGACCCCCGCCACGTCCGGCCGCTCCCGCAGGTGGTCGATCATCCGCGACAGCGCGCCCGGATGGAACCGGATGTCGCTGTTGAGCAGCAGGATCAACTGCCCGTTCGCCCGGCGGTACGCCTGGTTGACGGCGGCGGCGAACCCGGTGTTGTGGTTGTTGCGGATCAGCCGGACCCGGGGTTGGTCGCTGAGCATCTCGGCCGAGCCGTCGGACGAGCCGTTGTCGACGGCCATCACCTCGTAGTCCAGGTCGGGGTCGACTGTCGAGGCCAGCGACTCCAGGCACTGCCGGGTCTGCTCGCGGGTGTTCCAGCTGATCAGGAGCACCGACAGCAGCGGGGCGGTCATCAGGACACCGCCCGGTCGTCGCGGCGGGCGAAGATCCGCAGCAGGTCGCCGAGTTGTGGGTGCGTCACCCGGGGCGACCGGCTGGCGGCGACGTCGGCGACCAGCAGATCGCGGGCGTTGCGCAGCCGTGCCGCCGGTTGCCAGTAGAACCGGGAGAAGACCGTGTCGTGGGAGATCACCCGGAACCCGGACTCCACGAGCATCCGGACCAGGGTGTCGGGGGTGAAGTGCCAGCGGTGGTAGCGCGATTGGAGGCCGGGCCAGTCGGTGCCGAGTCGGTTGGCGGCGGCGGAGGCGATGTTGGGTACTTCGAGGGCGAGCCAGCCGCCGGGGGTGAGGGCGGTGTGTGCGGCGTGCAGGAAGGCGCGGGGGTCTTCGACGTGTTCGAGGACGTGGAAGGCGCAGACGACGTCGGCGGTGAGGGTGGGTGCGATGGTTTCGAAGTAGCCCTGGCGTACGGGCATGTGGAGGTGGTCGCGGGCGAAGGTGGCGGCGGTGTGGCTGACTTCGATGCCGCTGGCGGTGATCCCGGCCTGGTGGGCGGCTTCGAGGAAGTAACCCCCGGCGGGGCCGGCTTCGAGCAGCACTGTGGGACGGACTGTGGAAAGCAGCCAACGCAACCGCCGGCTCGCCTCGAACCGACGCTGACCGGCGGAGGCGAAGTAGTCCTGGTACCCGCCGGTCGCGTAGTAGGCCTCGTCGTACAGGTCCTCCGGGGTTGCGGAGCTGCCCGCAGTCCAGACGAAGCCGCAGTCCGGGCAGCTCCACAGCAACTCACCGAGGGTCGGCGAATGCCCACCGGCGCGGCCGCAGAGCTGGCAGCGGACCAGCTCGATCCCATCCAGTTTCATCAGGTGCTCCGTCCGGATCGTGGCGTCCGGGCGATCACCCGGAGCAGGTCGCCGAGGCGTGGGTGGGTCAGCCGCGGTGAGCGGAGCCCGAGCACGTCGGCGGGGAGTAGATGTCGGGCGTGCCGCAGCCGGTAGGCGAGCGGCATGTAGTAGCGGAAGACGGTGGTGTCCTGCCGGACCACCTCGAAGCCGAGGTCGGTCACCAGCCGGACCAGCGTGTCGGGGGTGAAGTGCCAGCGGTGGTAGCGCGGTTGCAGGCCGGGCCAGTCGGTGCCGAGTCGGTTGGCGGCGGCGGAGGCGATGTTGGGTACTTCGAGGGCGAGCCAGCCGCCGGGGGTGAGGGCGGTGTGTGCGGCGTGCAGGAAGGCGCGGGGGTCTTCGACGTGTTCGAGGACGTGGAAGGCGCAGACGACGTCGGCGGTGAGGGTGGGTGCGATGGTTTCGAAGTAGCCCTGGCGTACGGGCATGTGGAGGTGGTCGCGGGCGAAGGTGGCGGCGGTGTGGCTGACTTCGATGCCGCTGGCGGTGATCCCGGCCTGGTGGGCGGCTTCGAGGAAGTAACCCCCGGCGGGGCCGGCTTCGAGCAGCACTGTGGGACGGACTGTGGAAAGCAGCCAGCGCAGCCGCCGCCGTGCCTCGAACCGGCGTGGCGCGGCCCGGAAGTAGTCGTCGTAACCACCCTCGGCGAAGTAGTCCTCGTCGTATCGCCCGTCCTCGGCGGCCTGCTCCTGCGCGGTCCAGCTGAAGCCGCAGCCTTCGCAGCGGCGCAGCAGCCCGCCGAGTCGGGGCAGGTGGGCCTGCCGTGGCCCACACAGCACGCACCGCGCGGTGCGGTGGTCGACGCTCATCGCGGACCGCCCGTGCTCGGCGACAGCACCGCCGTCGGCGCGCGCAGCAGCCGGTGCAGTCGCAGCCGGTCGCTCGCGCCCAGGTGCCCGCCGGCGATCAGCAGCGCGCCGGCGACGAGCACTGTCAGACCCGCCCGGGACGACACGGCGAGGGCGGCGTCGAGGCGTCCCGGACCGTCCGGCAGGAGCTGGCTGGCCGCCGTCGTGACCAACCCGGCCGCGGCGGCCGCGGCGAGCGGCGGCCAGATCGCCCGCGCCAGCGGGGCCAGCGGCCGGTCCGTGGCGCTGTGGAAGTAGACAAGGAAGTACCCGGTGCTGAGCACCACCGCCAGCGCTGTCGACAGCGGTACGCCGAGCGGCCCGCACAGCAGCAGCATCGGCACGGTCAGGACCAGGTTGAGGACGACGGAGAGCAGTACGTACCGCGTCTCCAACCCGGGCCGGCCCTCGGCACGGGCCGCGATCGTCGCCGCCCCGGCGATCAGGTTGAGGGCGTACGCGGGCGCGAGGATGATGATGTTCGCTGCGGCCCAGGGGACCTGGTGGCCCAGCCAGAGCCGGACCAGCGGATCGGCGGTGACCATCAGCGCGGCGGTGGCCGGGGCCAGGAACAGCGCGAGGTACCGGGTGGCGGTCAGGTAGAACCGGTCCAGCCAGCCGGTGCCCTGGGACACCGTGCGGGCGACCGCTGCGGGGAACAGCGCGATGAGGGCGAAACCCGGGGGCAGGCGGAGCAGGTTGAGCAGGCGACTGCCCAGGTCGAATCCGCCGGCCACGGCCGGGCCGAAGGCACCACCGAGGATGAGGCGATCGAGTTCCACATTGACGATTCCTGCGCCGCTGGAGACCTGCACCCGCAGGCCATAGCCGCCGATCCGCCGCATGTCGGCGACGTCGGTCCGTCCCCATCGTGGGGACAGGTCCGGGCACTGGCGGTGGGTCGCCGCGGCGAGCAGGAGGGTACGGATCGCCCCGGTAGCGGCGGCCGAGGCGGCCAACGCCACCAGGCCGCCGCCGAGGCGTACCACCAGGATGGCGAGGGCTGCCCCGAGGATGGCGGTGCCGGCGCTGATCGCGGCGAGTGATCCGTACCGTTGGCCGCCTTCGAGTACGGCCCGCCACGGCAGTTCCACGGCGCCGGCCACCAGGCCGACGACCAACCAGAGGGTGGCCTGCCACGCCTCGTCGGCCAGGTCAGCGAGGCGCAGCGGCCCGACGAGCCACGGCCAGCAGGCACTGAGCGCCCCCAGGGTGAGCAGGCCCAGCAGCACGGCCCAGCCCAGCCCCAGCCCGAGCAGCCGACGTACCAGGTCGCGGTCCGCCGGGCTCTCGGCCCGCGCCACCTCGCGGACCAGTGCGGAGCCGAGTCCGAGGTCGATCAGGGCGGCCATCGCCAGCAGGCCGGTGAGCACCACCCAGATCCCGAATTCCCGTGGCCCGAGCTGCTGGTAGACGACCGGCACCGAGACCAGTCCGGCCACCGCCGCGACCATCCGCGCGGCCAGCATGCTGGCCGTGTTGCGGGTGACGCGGCTTTCCACCGCGTGGGTCGCGTTAGCCACGGGGGAACCCGCGGAACAGCTCGACGACGGTCAGCAGGAGCAGGGTCAGGTCGACCCGCATCGAGCGGCAATTGAGGTAGAGCAGGTCACACCGGAGCTTCTCCTCCACGGTGGCCGCGTATCCGCCGGTGAGCTGCGCGATGCCGGTCAGCCCCGGCCGGATCAGGTGCCGCAGGTCGTAGTCGGGCAACCGGGCGAAGCCGGCGATGAACTCCGGTCGTTCCGGGCGAGGCCCGACGAGGCTCATCTCGCCGCGCAGCACGTTCCAGAGCTGGGGCAGCTCGTCCAGCCGGGACCGTCGTAGCCAGCGACCCAGTCGGGTGATCCGGACGTCGTCCGGCAGGGCCAGGACCGGGCCGGTGGTCTGCTCTGCGCCGACCCGCATGGTCCGGAACTTGACCACCCGGAACAGGCGGCCACCCGTGCCGACGCGCTGCTGGAGGTAGAACGGTGGGCCGGTGAACGACACCACGGCGGCGATCACCGCGATCAGTGGGATCACCACGAGGGCACTGAGCAGGATCACGCCGAGGTCGAAGAGCCGCTTGAGCCGCTCGCCTCGGGGTCGACCGGCGCCGCCCGAACCCAGCCGGATCCAGGGCAGCCCACCGAAGCGCGCCATCGCGGGTGCCCGCAGCAGACCGTAGACGGGACGGGCCAGCACCATGATCTCGACGCCGGCACTCATGCAACTGGTGATGATGCGGTCGTCGATGCTCTCCAGGGAGTGCTTGAGCAACAGGAGTCGAGGGCGGACGCCGGCCAGCACTCTGGCGAACTCCTCGGCGCAGACCGGCACCGGGAGCCGGACGGCCACGTCGAACTCCTCGTCGAGGCGGTCGGGCGTGGTGGCCGCGTCGTTCGCCTCGAGGACCACCACGCGGGCCCGCCGTCGGTGCTGGTCGGAGCGGGTGGCCTGCTCGTAGCGGGTGAACAACTCCTGAAGCTGCAGCGGGATCTCCGGGCGTTGTCGCGTCTCGGACTCTGGTGCCCCGGCGAGGTCGTGGGAGGTTGCGCTGTCGTTGCCCGGCAACGGAGCTGAGTCCGCGGTCACGGGTTCCGGGGTCTTCCTCAACGCGCCGACCTCCATCTCCGTCAGGTGGTTCGAGGGCATGCGGATGAGCACCCCGGAAGTAAGCTACTAGTCACAAAAGCCCCATTAGTCCCGGATAGGTAAAAACAGGACTTTTCGTCCTCAACCTCGCATAGCTACCCAAACTATTGGGCGAAACATCCCTTTAGTAGGTATTCAGTGAGTTACGGTCGTGCCGGCCGTCCGGTTGCCGCTGAGGGCCGACAACCCCGTCGTTCCAAGGAGTTCCACATGGACCAGCCAGCTGTTGCCGTCGGTGTCGACCCGCCGAAGGACCTGATCCCCGGACGCGTGCTGGTGACCGGAGGCGCCGGCTTCATCGGCAGCCACGTGGTCGCCCGGCTGATGTTGATGGGCAGTCAGGTCCGGGTGCTCGACAACTTCTCCACCGGTCGGATCGAGAACCTGGCCGATGCCGCGTACGGCGGGCTGACCGAGGCCGACGTCGTCTCGGGAGACATCCGTACGCCGGAGGGTGTCGAGGTCATCCACCAGTGGCAGCCGGACGTGGTGGTGCACCTCGCCGCGCAGCCCAGCGTTCCCGCGGCCCGTCGGTCACCCCTGTACGACGCCGACGTGAACGTCTTCGGCACCGTCAACGTGCTGGACGCCTGCGCCCGTGGGGGCGTACGGCTGGTGATCAACGCGGCCAGCAGCGCCATCTTCGGCAGCGTCGCCGCCCACGACCTGCCGGTCCGGGAGGACCATCCGATCGCCCCGGTGAGCCCGTACGGCGTCAGCAAGGCCGCCGGCGTGCACTACCTCGACTGGTACGGGCGTCAGCACGGCCTGCCGTACACCTCGATGGTGTTCGGCAACGTCTACGGACCCCGGCAGGAGGGCAGCGACTGCGGCGTGGTGTCCCTGATGGCCGACGCGCTGCTCGGCGGCCGGCAGGTGGTGATCTACGACGACGGTACGCAGACCCGGGACTTCATCCATGTCAGCGACGTCGCCGAGGCGATCGCCGTCGCCTGTCACCACCCCGGGGTGGGTCTGGTCAACATCGCCTCGGGTCGGCAGACGAGCGTCAACGAGGTCTACGACACGGTCCGGGAGGCGTCCGGCGTCGGCAACGCGGCCCGGTACGAGCCGCTGCCCTGGCCGGGCGAGGTGCGCAACATGGCGCTGGACACCAGGAAGGCGCGCGAGCTGCTCGGGTGGTACCCGAAGATCGGCTTCACCGAGGGCGTACGGATGACAGTGCGTGACGCCCGTCGCCGCCAGGCCGGCAGCCAGATCCTGTCCCCGGTGCGGGCGCTGGAGCGCGCCGTCAGCCACTGAGGACTCGGCGTGTAATTCCCGTCATCTGATCGGTATTTTCATTGATCAGTCTAACTCTTGCGGGTCGGCATCCACTGCTGCCACGATGGCCGTCAATGCCTTCCGTCCCGAAGGAGTGGTCGTCATGGCGGTCTCCCGCCGCAGGTTCGTCACATCGGTGCTGGCCGGGTCCGCCCTCGCCACCGCCTCCACCACCGAGCTGCTCACCAGCCTGTCCAGCCCCGCCCACGCCGCCAGTCCCCCCGGGGACGTGGTCGGCAAGGTGACCGTCGGCTACCAGGGCTGGTTCAGCGCACCCGGCGACGGGGCACCGATCGGCGGCTGGTGGCACTGGGGCCGCGACCGGTTCCAGCCGCCCTCACCCGCCAACACCACGATCGTGTCCTGGCCGGACATGCGCGAGTACACCCGCACCTACCCCACCGCGTACCCCAACCTGGGCAACGGCCAGCCGGCCACCCTCTTCTCCTCCTACGACCAGCAGACGGTGGACACCCACTTCCGCTGGATGCAGGAGAACGGCTGCGACACCGCAGCGCTGCAACGGTTCAACCCGATGGGCGACGAGGGCCCGACCCGCGACGCGATGACCCAGAAGGTGCGCTCCGCCGCCGAACGCTACAACCGCAAGTTCTACATCATGTACGACGTCACCGACTGGCTGACCTTCCAATCGGAGATCAAGACCGACTGGACGACGAAGATGGCCGCGTACACCGCGTCCTCGGCGTACGCCCGACAGAACGGCAAACCGGTCGTCTGCATCTGGGGCTTCGGCTTCAGCGAGCCCAGCCGACCCTTCACCCCCGGGCCCTGCCTGGAGGTCATCAACTGGTTCAAGGCCCAGGGCTGCTACGTCATCGGTGGCGTGCCCACCTGGTGGCGGCAGGGCATCGAGGACTCCCGCCCCGGCTTCCTCGACGTCTACCACGCGTTCCACGCGATCTCGCCGTGGATGGTCTACCGGGCCAGGACGGTGGAGGAGCTGGACTCCTACTACAACAACGTCAACGTCGGCGACATGGCCGACTGCGCGGCGCGCGGCATCGACTACCTGCCCTGCGTGATGCCCGGCGACCTCGCCGGGGGCCACCGCAAGCACGGCGACTTCTACTGGCGGCACATCTACAACATGGTCCGGCTCGGCTCCCAGGGCCTCTACGTGTCCATGTTCGACGAATACAACGAGGGCAACCAGATCGCGAAGACGTCCGAGACCCAGGCCACCACCCCGGCCGGCGCGAACATCCGCGCCCTGGACGAGGACGGCGTGGCCTGCTCCTCCGACTACTACCTCCGGATCACCGCCGACGGCGGCCGGATGCTCAAGGGGCAGCTCGCCCTCACCCCGGTCCGCCCCACCCCACCGATGGTCGGCACCCCGCCCCCGACCAGCGGCGACCTCGCGGCCGGCCGGTCCACCTCGGCCAGTAGCCAGAACGGCCCGTTCCCGGCCTCGAACGCGGTGGACTCCGACGCCGGCAGCTACTGGGAGAGCGGCGGCGGCGCCTTCCCACACTGGTGGCAGGTCGACCTCGGCGCCAGCCACCAGGTCAACAAGCTCGTCGTACGGCTGCCCGCCGGCTGGGGCGCGCGTACCCAGACCATCACCGTGCAGGGCAGCGTCGACGGCAGCACCTTCTCGACCATCGCCGCGGCCTCGGCGTTCGCCTTCGACCCGGCGACCGGCAACACCGTCACCCGCACGCTGACGACCACCACGGCCCGCTACGTCCGGCTGAGCATCGCCGGCAACACCGGCTGGCCGGCGGGCCAGCTCGCCAAGGTCGAGGTGTACGCGGGCAGCACCACCCCGGACAACCCGCCGACCGCCCCGGGCGGCCTCACTGTCACCGGCAAGACGTCGACGAGTGTGTCCCTGGCCTGGACGGCCTCCACCGACGACACCGGAGTCACCGGTTACCAGGTGCGCCAGGGCGGTACCGTCGTCGCCACCGTGACGGGCACCACGGCGACGGTGAGCGGGCTCAGCGCATCCACCGCGTACACCTTCACGGTCGTCGCCCGCGACGCCGCCGGCAACACCTCCAGCGCGTCCAACGCGGTCACCGTCACCACGGACGCCGCGGCCAACTCGGACCTGGCCCGGGGCCGATCCACCAGCGAGAGCAGCCACGTCCAGAGTTACGGGTCGGGCAATGTGGTCGACGGTGACGCGAACAGCTACTGGGAGAGCAGCAACAACGCGTTCCCGCAGTGGGTCCAGGTTGATCTGGGTTCCTCGCGGACTGTCGGGCGGGTGGTGCTGAAGCTGCCGCCGTCGTCGGCGTGGGGTGCTCGGACGCAGACACTGTCCGTGCAGGGCAGCACCGACGGGAGCAGCTTCGGCACGCTCGTCGGATCGGCGGGGCGCACCTTCGACCCGGCCACCGGCAACCAGGTGACGCTGACCTTCAGCGCCGCGCAGACGCGTTACGTGCGGATCGCCGTCACCGGCAACACCGGCTGGCCGGCAGGACAGCTCTCGGCCCTGGAGGTCTACGCCAGCTGACCGAGGCGTGGGCGGCCGTCGGGGAGCGGCGGCCGCCCAGCCCCGAGGTCCGACACCCGGACTACCCGATCATGGCTGCCTGACGAGGCACTAGTTACCGACGCCGAGGCTCGACATGAACGCCGCCGGGTAACGGTCACCCCGCGCGGCACCCTTCGGAACGGCCGCCTCGATCTCTTCGAGATCATCGGCCGACAGCTTCACGTCCAGCGCCGGCAACGCCTCGGCCAGCCGCTGCCGGGTACGCGCACCGACCAGCGGAACGATGAACGGGTCCTGCGTTGCCACCCACGCGATCGCCAACTGCGCCACAGTGCACCCCTTCGCGTGGGCGACCCGGCGCAACGCCTCCACCAGGGCGAGGTTGTGCGGCGCGTTCTCGGCGGAGAAGCGGGGACTGTGGTTACGCGGATCGCCCGCCCGCCCCGGCGTCCAGTTCCCCGAGAGCAGGCCACGGCTCAGCACTCCGTACGCGGTCAGGCCGATGCCCAGCTCCCGCAGCGTGGGCAGCACGTCGGCCTCGACCGCCCGCGACAGCAGCGAGTATTCAATCTGAAGATCAGCAACCGGATGTACGGCGTGCGCCCGCCGGACGGTCTCCGCGTCAACCTCGGAGAGCCCCACATACCGCACGTAGCCGGCGTCGATCATCTCCTTGATCGCGCCGATCGTGTCCTCGATCGGCACCGACCGGTCGAGTCGGGCCGGCCGGTAGATGTCCACGTAGTCGACGCCGAGCCGGGTCAGCGAGTAGCTCAGGAAGTTCCGCACCGAAGCCGGGCGGGAGTCCTGACCGGCGAACCGCATGCCCGGCCCCACCTGCTGCCCGAACTTCACACTCAGCAGATAGCTGTCCCGGTCGCGCCCCCGCAACGCCTCCGACAGCAGCAGCTCGTTGTGCCCCATGCCATAGAAGTCGCCGGTGTCGACCAGCGTGACCCCCGCGTCCAGCGCGGCCCGTACGGTGGCGATGCTCTCCTCGCGATCGGCCGGCCCGTACGTGCCCGACATGCTCATCGCCCCCAGCCCCACCGCGGAAACCTTGGGACCCGTGTTGCCCAGAGTGCGTGTCTGCATCGAAACTCTCCTCATCGGTCGATTTCGCCTCCACCCTGCGCCGCTTTCCGGCCCGCCGGCAGCGGAGCGCTTATCGTGGGAGCGCCGCTCCCTGGCTCGGTGCCCAGTCCCCGAGGCAGCATGGAGGCATGCAGCGTGAGCAGCTCGCCGACTTCCTGAGGCGTCGGCGCGAGGCCATCCGCCCCGCCGAGGTCGGCATCGCCGGCGGCCCCCGCCGCCGCACCGCCGGCCTGCGCCGCGAGGAGGTCGCCATGCTCGCCGGCATGTCCGTCGACTACGTCGTACGCCTTGAGCAGGGCCGTAGCAGCCAGCCGTCGACCCAGCTGCTCGGTGCCCTGGCCCGGGCCCTGCGCCTGACCGACGACGAGCGAAGCCACCTGTTCCACCTGGCCGGCCACCAGCCGCCGCCCGCCGACGGCATCGCCAGCCTGGCCCGGGCCGGCCTGGTCCGCCTGCTCGACCTGGTTGGCGGCACCCCCGCCATGGTCCTGTCCGACCTCGGCGAGGTCCTTGCGCAGAACCGCATGTCGATCCTGCTCACCGGCGACCACACCGGGCTGACCGGCGACCGCCGCTACGTCGCCTACCGCTACTTCACCGACCCGGTCATCCGCGACCTCCACGGCCCCGAGGAATGGCAGCGGCACGCCCGCCAGCAGGTCGCCGACCTGCGCGCGGTGGCCGGTCGGCGGGCCGGCGATCCGGCCGTGACCGGTCTGATCGAACGGTTGCGGGCTGCGAGCGACGACTTCCGGCGGCTGTGGGCCGAGCACGAGGTGGCGGTGCGCCGGGCCGACCGCAAGACGTTCATGCACCCGCGCGTGGGCCGCATCACGATGGACTGCGAAACCCTGGTCACCCCCGACCTAGGCCAGCAGCTGCTGGTGCTGACCCCGGCCGACGCCGAGGCGCGGGAGAAGCTTGAGTTGCTGCGCGTGCTGGGGGTCGAGGAGTTCCCGGCCGGTGTGCCGCACTGACAGTCGGGTTTACCCGCTGACGGACGAGCGCCGGCGCACGTCGTCCGCCGGGTTGATGGTGCGCACCGGGTCGGGCACCGACCCCCGGGGCTGCCACTCGCGGGGGTAGCCGAGGGAGACCTCCTCGAAACGCACCCCGTCGTGGAAGGTGGTGCGGGGGATGTGCAGGTGCCCGTACACGACGGTGGACGCGCCGAAGCGCAGGTGCCAGTCGCTGGTGCGGACGGTGCCGCACCACTGGGCGAAGACCGGGAAACGCAGGACGTCGGTGGGGTCCCGCACCAGCGGGTAGTGGTTGACGAGCACCGTCGGCAGCGCCGGGTCGCGTTCGGCCAGCCGGCGTTCGGTCTCGGCGACCCGTGCCGCGCACCACGCCTCCCGGCTCGGGTACGGGTCGGGGTGCAGCAGTGCCTCGTCGGTGCACACCACCCCGGCCTGGTACGCCAAAGCCAGTGACTCCTGCTTGGTGCGCGCCTGTGGCACCCGGAACGTGTAGTCGTAGAGCACGAAGAGCGGGGCGATGGTGGCCGGGCCGCCGTCGCCGTCCCACACCGGGTACGGATCCTCCGGGGTGAGCACCCCCAACCGCTGGCACATCCGCACCAGCTCGCGGTAGCGCTCCTCGCCGCGCAACGTGACCGGGTCGCGCGGTGGCGTCCACAGCTCGTGGTTGCCCGGCGCCCAGACGACCCGGGCGAACCGGCTGCTCAGCAGCCCGAGCGCCCACTCGATGTCGGCGAACCGGTCGGCGACGTCCCCGGCGACGAGCAGCCAGTCACCGGCATTCTCCGGGTGTAGCTCCTGGACGAACGCGCGGTTCTGCGGGTGCCCGATGTGCAGGTCACTGACGGCCCGCAGCCGGGGCGGAAGTTTCACCCCCCGAGGTTAGGGCGGCGGGGGAGGGTCCGGGAACCCCTGTTCCTGCTGTTCGGGCCGATCTGACGGCCCGCATATCCGTCGACCGGGCGGGAAAGCGCGGGGCGTCCGACAGCCCAAACCGGAGCAGGAGTAAAACATGCCTTTCATTACCGTGGGGACGGAAAACTCCGCGCCCATCGACCTGTACTACGAGGACCACGGTTCCGGTAAGCCGGTGGTGCTCATCCACGGCTTCCCGTTCAACGGTGCGACCTGGGAGAAGGAGACCACCGCGCTACTCAACGCCGGATACCGGACGATCACCATTGATCGGCGCGGTTACGGCAACTCCGCCCAGCCGGCGTTCGGGTACGACTACAACACGTTCGCGGCGGACCTGGACGTGTTGATGACCGAGCTGGACCTCAAGGAGGCGACCCTCATCGGTCACTCGATGGGCACCGGCGAGGTGGTCCGCTACCTGGGTAACTACGGCTCGCAGCGGGTGAGCCGGGCCGTGCTGCTCAGCCCGCTGCAACCGATGCTGGCCAAGGCGAGCGACAACCCGGAGGGTGTCGACCGGAGCCTCTTCAAGGGCTTCCAGGACGCCATCATCAAGGACCGCTTCGCCTACCTGACGTCCTTCTGCGACGCGTTCTTCAACCCGGACCAGAACATGGGTAAGCGAGTCAGCGAGGAGGCGTACCGGGCGCACTGGCAGATCGGTGCGATGGCTTCCGGCAAGGCCACCCACGACAGCGTGGACGCCTGGCAGGAGGACTTCCGCCCGGATCTGCCGAAGATCAACATTCCGGTGTTGATCGTCCAGGGTGACCAGGACCGTGTGCTTCCCTACCCGGTGACCGGTCAGCGGCTCGGGCCGATGATGCCGACCGCCCAGCTCGTCACGCTCAAGGGCGCGCCGCACGGCATCCCGTGGACCCACGCCGACGAGGTCAACAAGGCGATCATGGACTTCATGAAGCAGCCGGCCAAGGCTCGCGCCTGACCCGTACCGGTAGCCGATCGGACGCCAGCGCCAACCCGGCGCTGCGACACCCGGCCCACGGTTTCGCACCCGGGGCCGGGTGTCGTCCGCGTTCAGGCCCGGCGCGCCACCACCGCGCCGTTGGCGCCCGGCGCGTCGAACGGCACCGTACGCACGTCGACGAAGCCGGCGTCGGTGAGCCAGGCAGCGTACTCGGCGCCCGAGTAGTTCCGGCCACCCTCGGTCTCGACGAGCATGTTCATCCCCATCAGGGCCGCTTCCGGCGGCCCGGTGCGCTCATCGTTCAGCAGCAGTTCGCAGACCACGATCGCTCCACCGGGCGGCAACGCCGCGTGGCACCGGGCCAGCAACGCCCGGTTGGTCGGCTCGTCCCAGTCGTGCAGGATCATGCTGAGCAGGATGACGTCGTGCCCGTCGGGTAGCGCCGGGTCGGCGAGGAAGTCACCGCCCACCGCGTCGATCCGCCCGGTCAGGCCGGCCTCCGCTATCCGCTCCCGGGCCCGCACGCAGACGTGCGGCAGATCCAGGACGGTGGCCCGCAGCTCGGGCAGGCGGCGGCAGAACTCGATCGGGAACGCGCCGGCACCGCCGCCCACGTCGAGCAGCCGGCGGTGCGCCGAGAAGTCGTACGCGTCGGCCAGCGCGCTGGCGGTGAAGCTGGACGTGGAGAACATCGCGTCCCAGAACTGCGCCAGCATCTCCGGATCGGCGGTGTCGAACATCGACTGTTGGGCCTCCGGGTCCCAGGTCAACGGCCGATCCGTGCGCAGGGCCTCCCCGATGCGGTGCCAGGGCAGGTAGGTGCGCAGGTCCGAGTAACGAACCTGCGCCCCGAAGTAGTACGGGCGACCCTCGACCAGGAACTGCTCGGCCAACTCCGAGTTGCGGTAGCCGTCGCCCGCCTTCTCCAACAGGCCGAGCGACGCGCTGGCGGCCAGCAACAGGTCCGCGGGCCGGTCGGGCAGCCCGAACTCGGCGGCGGCCTGCTCGACGGTCATCGTCCGCCCGCCGGCCAACCGGGTGAACAGACCGAGCTCGACGCCGGCCGCGAGGGTCTTGAACCCCCACACACCGGCCACCAGGCGCATGAGGGGAGTGGGAGTGATCACCCCGACATCAGATCACGATTTGCCGCCGTCCACGATGGTCGGTCATGCCCGGATCAGCGTCACCAACCCCGCGGCCACCAGCACTCCGGCCCAGAGCCGGTCCACGTTGAACCAGGCCCGACGCAGCACGCCGACCCCGAGCACCTGGTAGACCAGCAGCGCCACGGCCAGGGCGACGCCGAGCATGGCCACGGTGTGCACCCCGGCCGCCGCGAGGCCGGACAGCGCGCCGACCGGCGCGGCGGCCAGGTGCCCGGAGTGACCCCCGGGCACCGGCTCGGCCACCAGCACCGGCACCAGCATGAGCCCTGCCCCGTGCGCCGACGACATGAGGAACGACCAGGCGGCGAGCTGTGCTGCGGACAGTCGCATCCCTGCCCAGCGGAAGTGCCGCTCGGAGAGCAGCCGCCACAGCCCGAAGGCCACCAGCACCACACCGCCGACCACCGCGAGGGTGCTGCTCGCCGTCACCGAGCGGGTCGCGGCGACCAACGCGGCGACGATGGCCACCGAGGCGAGATGCCCCACCGCGATCGGCGGCAGGGCGCGCAGCAGCGCCAGCCGGCTGCGCTCCTGAAGGCCCCGCGCCACGGCGAACAGCCAACCCATCGCCGGGTTCAGACCATGGAACGCGCCGAGCGCGGCGAGCGTCGCGAGGGTGGTGACGGTCATGGATAGCAGTACGAGTCGGAGGAGGCGTCGCCGCCCTGCAACCGGGTCTGGTGCACCCGCAGGCCCCGGAACTCATCCCCGTGCGGAAAGAACCGCTCATCCGGGGTGAGCCCGCCGGCGTCCACGTCGACGTCGAGCTTGGCCAGCCAGGCACCCACCCCGTCGGGGTAGAACTGGTCGTCCCACGCGCCGTAGAGCGAGTTGCTGACGTAGACGCGCCGGCCGTCCCGGCTGACCTCCACCATCTGCGGGCCACCCGCGAGGGCCTCATCGGGTGCGGACGGGTGCGCGGTGCGGCGGACGATCCCGCCGAGGTGCACCGAGCCTGTCTGGACCGGGTGCAGCGGGTCGCTGACGTCGTACTGGCGCAGCTCCCCGGTGCCCCAGCAGGAGACGTAGAGGAACCTGTCGTCGACCGACAGGTCGATGTCGGTCACCAGCGGCGGCACCGCCCCGAACGGCTTGAGCAGGTCGGGCAGGTTCGCCGGGTCGGCCGGCTCGGCCGGGATGTCGATGACCTTGGTGACCGCCCAGGCGTCCCCGTCGCGGTGCCAGAGCCAGATCGAGGCGGACAGGTCCTCGACGCTGATCACCACGCCGACGAACCCGTACGACTTCGTCGGATCGTGTGCCGGCCGCAGCTCCAGCGGCATCTGGTACTGGTCGCCGAGATCGACCCGTTGGACGTGCCGGCGTTTCGCCAGATCCCAGAAGTGGATGGCGTGCCCGTAGCGTCGACCCAGCAGCAGCTCACCGATGATGCCGTCCTCGATCATCGGCGGGGTGCCCCACTCGCTGGTGACCAGCACGTCCTGGGTCAGGTGCCACCACACGTCGTACGCCAGGAACTGCGGCCCCCGGTCGGCCTCCCACGCCCCGCGGACCTCGAACGTGGTGTGGTCGAGGATGGCGATGCCACCCGGGCCGTCCGCGCCGTCCGCGCCGCCGAGAGCGGAGAGGTAGATGCCGTCCGGGCCACAGTGCACTGTGTGCGGCCGTGAGTAGCCGGCCCGCTTCGCCAACTCGTCGGCCCCGATCACCTTGACGATCTGCGGCTGGCGCGGATCCGGCTGGGTGTCGAGCACGTGGATGCGCGACGACCGCAGGCCGGGGACGATCAGGTAACGCCGCTCGACATGCGGGTGCGGCGCGGTCGGGCAGAGCGCGCTGCTGCACGCGTTCCAGCCGAAGTGGTGCAGCTCGTCACCCACGTACGGCAGGTCGGTCCAGCCGACGACCCGGCCGTAGTCGGGGGAGTCGGGGTCGGTGTCCAGCACCACGATGGCGTCCGGACGGCTGGCCGTCCGGTCGAAGGCCGCCACGTAGGCGAGCTTCTCCGCCGGCGCGGTCACCGCCTCGCGGGGCGAGGGGTAGAACGTGGGGTCGGGGGTCCAGCGGGTCATCGCAGCTCCGCTCGTCAGGTGGTGGGAACGCCGAGTCGGTCGAGCAGGTGGCGGCGTAGCGCGCCGAAGGCCGGGTCGTCCGGCGTGCGGGTGGGGCCGAGGTCGACGGGCAGTTCCGCGGCGATGCGGCCCTCATCGAGGAGCAGGATCCGGTCGGCGAGCAGCAGCGCCTCCTCCACGTCGTGAGTGACCAGCAGGGCGGCGAAGCCGTGCTCGGCGCGCAGCCGGCGCAGCAGGATCTGCATCCGCAGGCGGGTCAGCGCGTCCAGGGCGCCGAACGGCTCGTCGAGCAGCAGCAGGTCCGGCTCGCGGACCAGGGCCCGCGCCACTGCCACCCGCTGCGCCTGCCCGCCGGACAACTCCGCCGGCCAGGCGCGATCCCGCTCGGCGAGACCGACCTCGGCCAGCGCCCGCCGTATCCGCCCCGGGCCGTCCGCGCCGGACAGGCCGAGCCCCACGTTCTCCGCCACGCGTTTCCATGGCAGCAACCGATGCTCCTGAAAGACCACCGCGGCGGTGCCGTGCACGACGCTCGTCCCGCTGGCCTCGCCGTCCAACCCGGCGAGAATCCTCAGCAGCGTGCTCTTGCCGGAACCGCTGCCGCCCAGCAGGGCCACCACCTCGCCGCGGGCGATGGTCACGTCGACCCCGGCCAGCACGACCGTCGGCCCGAACGCCCGGCGCACCGCGTGGGCGGTGAGCACCGGCTCGGCGCCGATCAGGTGGCCCGCAGTCCGCGACGCCATGTCAACATCCTCCTCTCCAGGACCCGCAACGCACTGTCGGATATCAGCCCGAGCAGCGCGTAGACGAGCAGGCCGAGCACCACCACGTCGGTCTGGCTGAACTCCCGCGCCTCCATCATCAGAAAGCCGATCCCGGTCTGGGCGTTGACCTGCTCGCCGACGACCAGGCTGAGCCAGGCCGCCCCGATCGCCAGCCGCAGGCCGAGGAACAGCGACGGCAACGCGCCGGGCAGCACCACGTGCCGCAGTCGGGCGGCCTGCCCCAGACCACAGGTGCGGGCCGCCTCCACCAGCCGCTCGTCGATGTCCCGGATCCCGGCGTAGGTGTTGAAGTAGATGGGGAAGAACGCGCCCAGAGCCACCAGGCTGATCTTGAGTGATTCACCGATGCCCACCCAGATGATCAGCAACGGGACCAGCCCGAGGTGCGGCAGCATCCGGGCCATCTGCACCGGCGGGTCGACCAGGTCGTCACCGAGCCGCAGCAGCCCGGCCACGGTGCCCAGGACCAGGGCCAGGAGACCGCCGATCAGCAGGCCGGCACCGGCCCGGGTGAGGGAGTCCAGCAGGTGGATTCCGAGCGTCCCGTCCCGGCTCAGCCGCGCGCCGGTGGCCAGGACGTCGCTGGGCGCGGGCAGCTTCTCGGCCGCCAGCAGCCCGGTCCGCGCGGCCAACTCCCACCCCAGGACCAGCGCCACCGGGCTCACCACCCGCCGCCAGCGCCGGGTCGACCGCTGACGACGGGGTACGACAGGCGCCGCCGCGGTGACCTCTTCGGGCGCCTCGACGAGCGTCGCCCGACTCACTGGAACACCTCGTTGAACCGGCCGTCGACCCGGGATCGGAGGTCGACCGGCCCCGGGATGAGTTCCAGGGCGATGAAGCTGTCGGTGATCGCCTGAAGTTCGTCGCCGATGGCCGGGGTGACCGGGGCGAGGGGCTTGGCGCTGCGGGCCAGGGCGCGGCTGGTGACGTCCTGGGGGATCTTCAGCTCCGGAGCGAGGGTGCTGGCCCGCTCCTCGGGGTGGGCGATGCCCCAGTCGGTCACCTCGCGGTAGCGCTGGAGGAAAGCGCGGATCTCGTCCGTCCGCTTGTCGACCGCTCGGGGCGAGGCGAGGACGTACTCGCGGTTGCTGGCCAGACCGGTCGCGTCGGCGAGCACCTGGACCCCCGGTTGCTCGGCCAGGGCGAAGTACGGGTCCCAGATCACCCAGGCGTCGATCTGCCCGCCGTCGAACGCGGGCCGCCCCTCGGCGGGCTTGAGGTACTTGACCTGGATGTCCTTCAACGTCATGTTGTTCGCCTCCAACAGCCGGACCAGCAGCCAGTGCACGTTGGACCCCTTGTTGAGGGCCACTGTCCGGCCCTTGAGGTCGGCGAAGCTGCGGTAGCCCCGGTCGGCCTTGACCAGCACAGCCTCCCCCTGCGGAATCGGTGCCGAGGTGCCGATGACGGAGAACGGGATCTTCCCGGCGGCGGCGAAGACGGGCGGCGCCTCGCCGACCTGTCCGATGTCGATGGAGCCGGCCTTGAGCGCCTCGGTGAGCGCGGGTCCGCTCTCGAACAGCGACCACTCCACATCCGGTGCGGCGCCGCGCGCCTTGACCAGGCTCAGCCCGCCGAAGCGCTGGTAGCCGATCCGGAGCTTCTGAGCGCTGCCGCCGTCCGCATCGGCGGACCCGCCGCACGCGCTCACCGCGACAGTGGCGAGCAGCGCCACTGTGCTGAGTGCCGCCGTCAGGAGGCGGCGGTGCGGGGGACGGCTCGTCGACGGGGTGGGCATGGCGGCTCCTCGGGTCGGGGGCAGGCGGACAGCGGCGCATCGACAGGTGTCGCCGCCGGCAGTAGCCTACTAACCCGATAGGTTTTATGGGTAGGCTGTCGGCGGGATCGTCCCACCCCTCAGGAGGCGCCCGCCTCGCCGCGTGCGCCGACCGCCCCCGCTGGAGGAAAGAGCCCCATGACCCTCACCTTCCACTGGTTCCTACCCACCAACGGCGACAGCCGGGACATCGTCGGCGGCGGCCACGGCGTACCGACCGGTGCCGCGGGAGGCGCCCGCCCGGCCAGCGTGGCGTACCTCGGGCAGATCGCCCGCAGCGCCGAGCAACTCGGCTTCGTCGGCGCCCTCACCCCCACCGGCGCCTGGTGCGAGGACGCCTGGCTCAGCACCGCGATGCTCACCGAGGTGACCGAGCGACTCAAGTTCCTGGTCGCCTTCCGGCCCGGGCTGCTGGCCCCCACCCTCGCAGCCCAGATGGGCTCGACCTTCCAGCGGCTGTCCCGGGGCCGGCTGCTGCTCAACGTGGTCACCGGCGGCGAGTCACAGGAGCAGCGGGCCTACGGCGACTTCCTGGACAAGGACGCCCGGTACGCGCGGGCCGACGAGTTCCTGCACGTGGTGCGTGCGCTGTGGCGCGGCGAGACCGTCGACCACGACGGCACCCACGTCCGCGTCGAACAGGCACGGCTGCATCGGCCGCCCGACCCGGTGCCGCCGGTCTACTTCGGTGGGTCCTCCGCCGCCGCACTTCCGGTGGCGGTGCGGCACAGCGACGTCTACCTCACCTGGGGCGAGCCGCCGGCCCTGGTCGCCGACAAGCTGGAGCGGGTCCGGGCGCTGGCCGCCCGCGCCGGGCGTGAGTTGCGCTTCGGCATCCGGTTGCACGTCATCGTGCGTGACACCGTCGAGCAGGCCTGGGCGCAGGCGCAGCGCCTGCTCGACGGGGTGTCCGAGGCCGACATCCGGGCCGTGCAGGAGGGACTGCGCCGCAGCGAGTCCGAGGGGCAGCGCCGCATGCTCGACCTCAACGGTGGCTCCCGCGACGGCCTGGAGGTCGCCCCCAACCTGTGGGCGGGGGTCGGGCTGGTCCGCGGCGGGGCCGGCACGGCGCTGGTGGGCAGCCACGCCGAAATCGCCGACCGGATCGCTGAATACCACGCGCTCGGCATCGACGAGTTCATCCTCTCCGGCTATCCGCACCTGGAGGAGGCGTACTGGTTCGGCGAGGGCGTGCTGCCGATCCTTCGCGAGCGTGGGCTGTGGCGGCACCCCGACGGCCAGCCAGGGGCCGGCGACCACGTCGACATCCCCTTCGCCGGCGTGCCAGCGCCGCAACCCGCCGTGGCCCGCTGACCGGCGGCCCGCTGCGATCGGTTATCTCGCGGCGCGTCGGCCGGCGAACCGCTGGCCGACCCGCCGCGCCGCGAGGCTCACCACGGTGCTGCCGGCCGCCATCCCGACCAGCACCAGAATCCCCCCGACCACCCACAGCCCGCTGTCGTCGGTCCCGGCGGCCCGCCACGACCAGGCCGCCGTGAACGCCACGGTCATCACCGGCGCCACCAACCACGGGCTGAGCCGCGTCCCGGCGAGCGCGGCCAGCAGCACGAGCGTCACCACACAGCCGATCACCTGCCACGGCTCGTACGGGCCGCTGCTCGCGCCGGTCTGCGCGTCGACCGTGTACCGGGTGTCCCAGCCCAGCCAGAGGAGCCACGTCCCGACCGTGGCCGCCGCCAGGAACAGAACACCGAGCAGTGCGCGCGTACCCCTCGTCGCCGTCATCCGGTGATCATCCCCTGCCTGCCGCCGCACGGGAACACGTACCCGCACCGGGCCGTGAACCAGGCCGATCCCCAGTGGACTGTTGCCTCGGTCGGTGGCGATCCTCTACGGTCTGCTCAGCGGTGGGCGGTGCGGTCCGCATCCGACCCGACACCGCCGGATGCCCGTCGTGCGGGCCGGGATGGTGGAGTCCCGGGTCGCCCCGTCGGCGGTGGCCCGGCGGTCGTGTGACTCCCAGCTCGTCCCCTCGGGTCCTGGTGCCCGGGTGGCTCCGCGTGGAGCCGACGGCGAGCCGGGGCACGCCGACCCACCGGGAGAGCCCCGTGTTCCTCAGCCCGCACGAGCAGGATCGCCTGCTCGTCCACGTCGCGGCCGATGTCGCCCGCGCCCGCCGCGAACGCGGCCTGCGCCTCAACTACCCCGAAGCCGTCGCGGTGATCACCGCGTTCCTCCTCGAAGGGGCCCGCGACGGGCGGTCGGTGGTCGACCTGATGTCGGCCGGCCGGGCGGTGTTGGGCCGCGACGACGTCCAGGACGGCATCCCCGAGCTGCTGAGGGAGGTGCAGGTGGAGGCGACGTTCCCGGACGGCACCAAGCTCGTGACGGTGCACCACCCGATCCCGTGATCCCCGGGGAGATCCTGCCGGCGGCCGACCCGGTCGAGATCAACGTGGGTCGTCCGGTGACCACGGTGCTCGTGGTCAACACCGCCGACCGCCCGGTGCAGGTCGGCTCGCACTACCACTTCGCCGAAGCCAACCCGGCGCTGTCGTTCGACCGCAGGGCGGCCTGGGGGCAGCGGCTGGCCGTCCCGGCCGGCACCTCCGTCCGGTTCGAGCCGGGCATCAACCGCAGCGTCGAGCTCGTACCACTTGGCGGCGCACGTGTCGTGCCGGGTCTGCGCGCAGAGTGCGCGGGACCGCTGGACCCCTCGCCGCACGCGGTCACTGCCGACGGGTCAACGCGGTGAGCGCCGTGCGGCGGGACCGCTACATCGACCTGTACGGCCCGACGACCGGTGACCGGATCAGACTGGCCGACACGAACCTGCTGATCGAGGTGGAGACCGACCACTGCGTAGGCGGCGACGAGGCTGTCTTCGGCGGCGGGAAGGTGATCCGCGAGTCGATGGGGCAGTCCCGTGCCACCCGCGCCGAGGGGGCACTGGACACCGTCATCACCGGCGCGGTGGTGCTCGACCACTGGGGCGTCGTCAAGGCCGACGTGGGGCTGCGCGACGGACGCATCGTGGCGCTCGGCCGGGCCGGCAACCCGGACACCATGCCCGGTGTGCACCCCGACCTGGTCATCGGCCCGTCGACGGAGGTGATCGCGGGCAACGGGCGGATCCTCACCGCCGGCGCGGTCGACACCCACGTGCACTTCATCTGCCCGCAGATCGTCACCGAAGCGCTGGCCAGTGGCATCACCACGATGGTCGGCGGCGGCACCGGGCCGGCCGAGGGGACCCGCGCGACAACTGTCACCCCGAACGCCTGGCACCTGGCCCGGATGCACGAGGCACTGGACACCATGCCGGTCAACGTGCTGCTGCTCGGCAAGGGCAACACCGTCTCCAGCGAAGCGCTGTGGGAACAGTTGCGGGCCGGTGCGGGCGGTTTCAAGCTGCACGAGGACTGGGGCACCACACCGGCGGCGATCGACGCCTGCCTGCGGGTGGCGGACGCGTCCGGGGTCCAGGTGTCGATCCATACCGACACGCTCAACGAGGCCGGATTCGTCGCCGACACCCTGCGGGCGATCGGTGGACGGGCGATCCACTCGTACCACACCGAGGGAGCCGGTGGCGGTCACGCACCGGACATCATCACCGTGGCCAGCGAACCGAACGTGCTGCCGTCGTCGACCAACCCGACCCGGCCGTACACCGCGAACACCCTGGCCGAGCACTTGGACATGCTGATGGTCTGCCACCATCTCAACCCGTCCGTGCCGGAGGACCTCGCCTTCGCCGAGAGCCGGATCCGACCGTCCACGATGGCTGCCGAGGACCTGCTGCACGACCTCGGCGCCATCTCGATCATCGGCTCCGACGCGCAGGCCATGGGCCGGGTCGGCGAGGTGATCATGCGGACCTGGCAGAGCGCCCACGTGATGAAGGACCGGGTCGGCGCCCTACCGGGTGACGGGCCCGCCGACAACCACCGGGCCCGACGGTACGTGGCGAAATACACCATCTGCGCCGCGATGGCCAACGGCCTGGAACGGGAGATCGGCTCGGTCGAACCGGGCAAGCTCGCCGACCTGGTGCTCTGGGACCCGGCGTTCTTCGGGGTCCGGCCGCACCTGGTACTCAAGGGCGGCATGATCGCGTACGCCCAGATGGGCGACGCCAACGCCTCGATCCCGACACCGCAGCCGATGCTGCCGAGGCCGATGTTCGGGGCGTACGGCGCGGCGGCGTCCGCCACCAGCCTGGCCTTCGTGGCCCCGGCGGCCGTGGACGCCGGGCTCCGCCTGGACGTGCGTCGCCGGGTGGTGCCGGTGAGCGACGTACGGTCGCGGGGCAAGGCCGACCTGCCGGAGAACAACGCGATGCCGCGCATCGAGGTGGACCCGGACACCTTCACGGTGCGGATCGACGGGCAGGTGGTGGAGCCGGACCCGGTGACCCGGCTGCCGATGACCCAGCGGTACTTCCTGTTCTGATGGCAACGCCGAGCCTGCTGTTGCTGTTGGCCGACGGACGCTTCCCGGCCGGGGCGCACGCGCACTCCGGTGGTCTGGAGGCGGCCGTCGCCGCCGGCCGGGTCACCGACCTGGCCTCGTTGGAGGCGTTCCTGGCCGGACGACTGGCCACCGCCGGTCTGGTCGGCGCGGCGTTCGCGGCAGCCGCACACCGGGCGGCGGTGGCCGAGACCGCCGACTCCGCCAACCCGGCCCGGTCCGCCCGAGGGGCGGACGCGCCGGCTGAGTCCGCCGCCCGGTCGGGGGCGCTGGCTCGGCTCGACGCGGAGCTGGACGCGCGTACCGCTGCCCCGGCGTTGCGGGCGGTCTCGCGCCGACAGGGTAGGGCGCTGCTGCGGGCCGGGCGGGCCATCTGGTCGGACGCCCCGTTCGCCGACCTGCCCGCGACGCCCGGTGGCGCACACCAGCCGCTGGTGCTCGGGCTGCTCTGCGCCGCGGCCGGGCTGTCCCGTGTCGAGACCGCCACGATCGCCGCGTACGGGACGCTGACCGGGGCGGCCAGCGCCGGCGTACGTCTGCTCGGACTCGACCCGTACCAGGTCCAAGCGTTGCTGGTCGGCCTGGCCGACGCCTGCGACGGCACGGCCGCCGACGCGGCGCGGGCCGCCGATGATCCACCGGAGCGGCTGCCAGCCGCCGCCGCCCCACTCGCCGACATCCATGCCGAGATCCATGCCACCTGGGAGGTGCGTCTCTTTGCGTCCTGACACCGTTGTGCCGAGCGCTGTGCCCGCCGTCGAACCGATCACGCCGCCGCCGGGCACGCCGACGGCGGCCATCCCACCCCACGACGAGACCGTTCCGCACACCCATCCGGAGCCGGGGGTGGACCCCCATCCGCCGTTGGCGCGTGCCGGCCGTGCCCTGCGGGTCGGCATCGGCGGCCCGGTCGGTTCCGGCAAGACGGCCCTGGTGGCCGCGCTCTGCCGTGCCTTCGCCGACGAGTTGCGGCTCGGCGTGGTGACCAACGACATCTACACGACCGAGGACGCCGACTTCCTCCGGCGGGCCGGCGTGCTGGACCCGGCGCGGATCCGCGCGGTGGAGACCGGCTGCTGCCCGCACACGGCGATCCGCGACGACATCGGCGCCAACCTCGACGCCGTCGACGAACTGGCCGATACGGTCGGCCCGTTGGACCTCGTCCTCGTCGAGAGCGGTGGGGACAACCTGACGGCGACCTTCAGTCGGGGGCTGGTCGACCGGCAGATCTTCGTGGTCGACGTGGCGGGCGGGGACAAGGTCCCCCGCAAGGGCGGCCCGGGGGTCACCGCCGCCGACCTTCTCGTGATCAACAAGACCGACCTGGCCCCGATGGTGGGCGCCGACCTCGCCGTCATGGATCGTGACGCGCGGGCCCGGCGCGGCGACCTCCCGACCCTCTTCCTGTCCATCGTGGGAGACCCCACCGCCACGTCGGTCGCGGACTGGATCCGGCACGAGTTGGCCCACCACGCCGCCCTGCACCCGCTCGCCGTACCGGTGGAAACGGCCTGATGCGAGCGCTCGCCCGGCTGGTCGCCCGGGCCGACGGGCGGGGCGGCGCGGCCCTTGTCGAGCTGCACGGCGAAACGCCGTTGCTGCTGCGCCAGACCCCGACCGACGGTGGTGTCGCCTCTGTGTACCTCGTCGGCGGGGCGGCCGGGCCACTGGCCGGCGACGATCTGCGCCTGGAGATCGAGGTCGGGCCGGGCGCGGCCGTGCGGGTGCACAGCGTCGCCGCGTCGATCGCCCTACCGGGCCGCGTGGGTGCCGTCTCCCGGATGGCGGTGCGGGCGGTGGTGCACGCCGGGGCCACGCTGCACTGGCTTCCGGAACAGTTGGTAGCGGCGGCTGGCTGCGCGCACCTCGCCGAGTCCCGGATCGAGTTGGCCGCCGGCGCGGGCCTGCGGTGGCGCGACGAGCTGATCTGCGGCCGGTACGGCGAGGCGCCCGGCAGCGCCGTCGTGCACACCCAGGTCGACTACGCGGGTCGACCGCTGCTGCGCCAGTCCCTCGCGGTGGGACCGCACGCGCCGGGCTGGGCCGGCCCGGCGGTGCTCGGCGGCGCCCCGGCCACGGGATCGCTGCTGGTGGTCGACCCGTCGCGGCCCGCCGAACCTCCATCGGCCGAGGGTGGTGTCGCCCGGCTGCCGTTGGCCGGTGGCCCGGCGACCCTGTGGACGGCCACCGCTCCCGACGCGCGCACCCTGCGCGCCCACCTCACCGGCTAGCCCACCTCACCGGCTAGGAAGCCCAGTCGGTCCGCCTACCCCGGGGGCCGTTCTGGAGGCGGACACTGCGGAGAGCGTGATGTCTGTGAGTCATCACGATGACTCACAGACATCACGCTCTCGGGCGGGTGCAGCGCGAGGCTCGATGGCGTTCGCGGCTGGGTGCCGCGTGTGGCCGGTTAGTGTTCGCGGCTGAGTGGGGTGTCCGGTCGGGTGGCGTTCGCGGCTGGTGAAGGCGTGCGGGCTGGGTGGCGTTGGCGTCTGGGTGCCCGTGTGGCCGGGTGGTGTTGGCGGCTGGTTGGGGTGTGCGGGGCCGGTGGCGTTCGCGGCTGGTGGCGCGTGTGGCCGAGTGATGCGTGCGGGTCGGGCGGCGGTTGGACTTGGGTCGCGATCGAGGCCAGCCCGGGCCGATTCTTGCCGCGTGGGGAGCAGGGTGAGACTGCGGCTCGCCCAGAAGTTCGGCCGGTGAGCCGGGGACGGATCAGCGGTGGGGGCCGGACGCGTCGGCGTGTTCCCGTGGCCGGGCCGGGTCGAGACGGCCGATCAGGTCGTCGATCTGGCTCACCAGGTCGGCGGCGTGCGGCACGCCCAGTTCGGCGATGCTGGCGCGGACCCGCTCGTCCAGGCGGGCGTGCTCGCGGCGGCCCCGAGCGGTCAGGTACGCCCGAATCCGTCGGCGGTCGATCGGATCGATCCGACGGAAGACGAGGTTGCGGTCGACGAGTTGGTCGACCAGCTTGGTGAGCGTGCCCGGCGGCAGCGACGCCTCGATGGACACCTCGCTCATCGGGTGACCCTGGCCGTCGGCGAGCAGGCAGAGCACCCTCCAGGCCTCGATGCTGATCGCGTCGTCGGCCAGAACGGCGCCCAGCCGGCGGGAGAGCAGCCGTTCGGCGCGGGTGAGCGAGCGCAGCAGGTCGGCTGGCGCCCCGGGCACGTCTGACATGAAACTCCCTGGTCCGGTGGCCCTGTCATGGTAGCGAGTCGTCCCGGTCAGTGGTGAGCGCTGGTCTTCCGTCGTGGGCCGGGCAATCATGTGCTCATGTCCGCGCCGGCACCGCCGTGGCTGACCGTCGACCGTGCCGTGGTCAGCATCGCGCTGGTCTATCCGATGCGCGGGCCGGCCGGCATGTTCGGCCCCACCTGTGAGCTCTGCGCGCAGCTCGCGGTCGAGGAGATCAATAGGTGCGGTGGCGTGCTGGGCCGGGAGGTCCGCCTGGTTCCTGTCGACGGTGGCGCACCGCCGGGCGAGGTGGCCGCCGAGGTCGAGGCGTTGGTGTCGGTGGGAGCCGTGCAGGGGGTGACGGGGTGGCACATCTCCTCGGTGCGCCAGGCCTTGGCACCCCGCGTCGCGCACCGGGTGCCCTACGTCTACACCGCACTCTACGAGGGCGGCGAACGCACCGAAGGTGTCTTCCTGACCAGCGAGACGCCCGATGCCCAGTTGTGGCCCGCGATGCGGATGCTCGCCGCGGAGCAGGGGGTGCGCCGCTGGTTCGTGGTGGGCAACGACTACGTGTGGCCGCGCCGTACGGCGCGGGCCGCCCAGCGGTACGCGCTGCGCGGCGGTGGGCAGTTGGTGGGCCGGCACTTCCTGCCGTTGGACGCGCACGACTTCACCGAGGTGCTACGCCGCATCGAGCACAGTGACGCGGACGCGGTGTTGATGCTGCTGGTCGGTGCCGACGCGGTGCGGTTCAACAGGGCGTTCGCCCGATCCGGCCTGGATCAGCGCTGCCTGCGGCTGAGCACCCTGATGGACGAGAACATGCTGTTGGCCAGTGGTGCCGGCGCGACTCGAAGGCTTTACAGCACCGCGGGTTTCTTCGCCGGACTTGTCACACAGGAGAACCTCGACTTCCACGGCGAGTTCGCGCGGCGCTTCGGCGTGGAGGCGCCGCCGCTGGGCAGTCTGGGGGAGTCCTGCTACGAGGGCGTCATGCTGCTCGCCGCGCTGATCGGCCAAGCCCGCACCCTCGACGTACGGGCCATCGAGACGGCCGCCGACACGGTCGCCTACCACGGGCCGCGTGGGCGGTTACGGCTGCGTCAGCGGCACGTCCGGCAGCGCATCTACCTGGCCGAGGCCGACGGGCTCGACTTCACTGTGCTCGCTCAGCTCTGAACCGGGCACGGCAGTCGGCCCACCCGACTCTTGACAGCGCCACCCGATCCCGCCCTAAGATGCTTCCTGCGTGAAGTATCTGGCCGAGGAGTCAGATCTCACCATTGTGTGCCCACCGTTGGCGGATTCGCCGTCGACCAATGTGGTGGCACTTATCCCTGCGTCTTTCCGAACGGCCGACACCGTTTCCTCCCCAACGGTGTCGGCCGCTTTTCGTGTGCGACTCGACGGTCCCTCGGAAACAGTCAATTAAGGACCGGGAAACACGCGCGCAATCATGCCGGTCAACGCTTTCCCTGCCCATATCCGAGCCGGTGCCCTGCGCGGCGTCCACCCGTCGATCTCGGCACCGCCCACGTCAGCTCCATCGGACCGCACCGACCGTCCTTTCGCCACATGACTGCACCGCAGGGAGAGTAGATGTCATTATTCCGGGGCCGCCGCATCCTGGCGGGTGCCATGACCCTGGTCGCCGCGGCCGCGATGACCGCGTGCGGCAGCAAGACCACCGACGAGGGTGGCGCGACCGGCGTCACCGCCGACGTCTCCGGCGACACCGTCAAGGTGGGCCTGCTCAACTCGCTCTCCGGGACCATGGCGATCAGCGAGGTCACCGTCCGCGACTCCATCATGCTCGCCGTCGACGAGATCAACGCGGCCGGCGGCGTCCTCGGCAAGAAGATCCAGCCGGTCGGTGAGGATGGCGCCTCGGACTGGCCCACCTTCGCGGAGAAGGCCGAGAAGCTCATCTCCGAGGACCGGGTGGCGGCTGTCTTCGGCTGTTGGACGTCGGCCAGCCGCAAGGCGGTCAAGCCGGTGTTCGAGAAGAACAAGGCGTTGCTGTTCTACCCGGTGCAGTACGAGGGACTCGAGCAGTCGCCCTACATCTTCTACACCGGAGCGACGACCAACCAGCAGATCGTTCCCGGGCTGGACTACCTCAAGTCGCAGGGCGCGAAGTCGGTCTATCTGGTCGGTAGCGACTACGTGTTTCCGCGGACCGCCAACAAAATCATCAAGGCGTACGCGGCCGCGAACGGGATGACCGTGCTGGGTGAGGATTACGCGCCGCTGGGCTCCACCGAGTTCGGCACCATCGTGAACAAGGTCAAATCATCCGGCGCGGATGCGGTGTTCAACACGCTCAACGGTGACAGCAACGTCGCCTTCTTCAAGGAGTACAAGTCGGCGGGTCTGAGCGCCGCCGCGATGCCTGTGGTGTCGGTGTCGATCGCCGAGGAAGAGGTCAAGGGCATCGGCACCCAGTACCTGGAGGGCCAGCTGACGGCCTGGAACTACTACCAGACCACTCCGGGCGCGGCGAACTCGAAGTTCGTGGCCGCGTACAAGGCGAAGTACGGCGCGGACAAGCCGACCAGCGACCCGATGGAGGCCGCCTATGTCGGCGTGCACCTGTGGAAGGCGATGGTCGAGAAGGCCGGCGCCTTCGATGTGGAGAAGGTCCGCGCCGCCTCGGACGGGATCACCTTCGACGCTCCGGAGGGCCTGGTCACCGTCGACGGCAAGACCCAGCACATCGCGAAGACCGCCCGGATCGGCAAGATCGGCGCGGACGGCCTGATCACCGAGGTGTGGAACTCCGGCAAGCCGGTCGCACCGGATCCGTACCTCAAGACCTACCCGTGGGCGAGCGGCCTGAGCTGACGACGCCGGCCCGGGCGGAACGCGTTGCCGCGCGCTCCGCCCGGGCCACCCGACCAGCAGTTCGGAGTACCCACCGTGACAGTCCTCTTCGGTCAACTTTTCACCGGCATCAGCATCGGCGCGGTGCTGCTGCTCATCGCGCTCGGCCTCGCGCTGACCTTCGGCCAGATGAACGTGATCAACATGGCGCACGGTGAGTTCATCATGGCCGGCGCGTACACCACCTACGTTCTGCAACAGAGCATCACCGGCGCTGGCCTGTCACTGGCGGTCGCGCTGCCGGTGGCGTTCGTGGTCGCCGGCACCATGGGTGTCCTGCTGGAGGTGCTGCTCATCCGCCGGCTCTACGCCCGCCCCCTGGACACCCTGCTGGTCACCTGGGGTGTGTCACTGATCCTGCAACAACTGGCCCGGGACATCTTCGGCAGCCCCAATGTGCAGACCCGCGCGCCCGAGCTGCTTACCGGCAACGTGGCGCTGCCCGGCGGGCTGACCATCGCCAACAACCGGCTGTTCATCCTGGCCCTGGCGCTGGCCGCTGTCGCGGCGCTCACCCTGGCGCTGCGACTCACCCCGCTCGGACGTCGTATCCGCGCGGTGGTGCAGAACCGCGACCTCGCCGCCGTTTCCGGCGTCGCGACCTCCCGGGTCGACCGGACGACCTTCTTCCTCGGCTCCGGCCTGGCCGGGCTCGCCGGGGTGGCCCTCACCCTTCTCGGCCCGATCGGCCCGACCATGGGCACCAACCTGATCATCGATGCCTTCCTGGTCGTCGTGGTCGGCGGGATCGGCCAGCTCAAGGGCAGTGTGATCGTCGCCTTCGCCCTCGGCGTGCTCCAGGCCACCGGGGAGTACCTGACCACCCTCAGCGTCGCCAAGGTGATCGTGTTCGTGGCGATCGTCGCGTTCCTCCAGTGGCGGCCACAGGGCCTGTTCACCCTGCGGACCAGGAGCCTCGCATGACAGCCGTCACCCCCGCGCCACCCAGCACCGCCGTCCGCCCGGCGCCTGCCGGCGCCGTACCACCGGGCCGCCCCGCCGGCCGCTCGCGGCTACGGACCCTGGCCGGCTTCGCCTTCGGCGCGGCGCTGCTGTTCGCGGTCGCCCCGCTGGTGTTGTCGGACTTCCGGCTGGCCCTGCTCGCCAAGTACCTCTGCGTCGCCATGGTCGCGGTCGGCATCGGGATCGCCTGGGGCCGGGGCGGGATGCTCACCCTGGGCCAGGGTGTCTTCTTCGGCCTCGGCGGCTACGCGATGGCCATGCACCTCAAGCTCGCCGACGCGGGCCCGGGTGGGATGCCCGACTTCATGCAGTTGTACGGGCAACTCGACGAGCTGCCGCTGTGGTGGCGGCCGTTCGCCAGCCCGTGGTTCGCGCTGCCCGCCACGGTGCTGCTGCCGATGGCTGTCGCCTTCGGGCTCGGCTCGCTGGTCTTTCGCCGCCGCGTCCGCGGCGCGTACTTCGCCATCCTCAGCCAGGCGCTCGCCGCCGCGATGGTGATCCTGCTGATCGGCCAACAGGGCACCACGGGTGGCACCAACGGGCTCACCGACATCAAGGGCTTCTTCGGCTACGACCTCGACGACCCGGTCAACCAGCGGATGGTGTACTTCATCATCGCCGGCACGCTGCTGGCGTTGCTCGCGCTGACCCGTCAGCTCATCCACAGCCGTTACGGTGAACTGCTGGTGGCGGTCCGCGACGGTGAGGAACGGGTCCGCTTCCTGGGCTACGACCCGGCGTCGGTCAAGCTTGTGGCGTACGTGGTGGCGGCGGGCATGGCCGGGCTGGCCGGGGCGCTTTTCGTGCCGGCGGTGGGCATCATCTCGCCCGCGCTGATCGGCATCGTCCCGTCGATCGAGTTCGTCATCGGCGTCGCGGTGGGCGGCCGGGCGACGGTGCTCGGGCCGGTGCTCGGCGCGGTGGCGGTGGCCTGGGCGCGTACCGCCCTCTCCGAGCGTTTTCCGGGCACCTGGACGTACCTTCAGGGGTTGCTCTTCGTGGTCGTGGTGGCGTTCCTCCCCGGAGGCCTGGCGTCGCTGTGGGCGTTGGCCCGCCGCCGTGACGTCGCCGCGCGGCCGCAGCGGCGCGGCTGGCTGTCGCCGGGTCGACGACGCGCCGAGCGGACGGAGGTGCCGGCGGCATGAGCGAACGCACCGAGCGCAGCGAGGGCCGTGAGCGCATGCCCAGTCAGCACAGCATGAGCGGCGAGCGGTTGGACGGCTTGTCCGTCCGTGACGTGCGGGTCAGCTTCGACGGTTTCACCGCCGTGGACGGCGTCTCGCTGGAGGTGCCCGCCGGCGACATCCGGTTCCTGATCGGGCCGAACGGCGCCGGCAAGACCACACTGGTCGACGCGATCACCGGCCTGGTCAGGGCCAGCGGCTCGGTCCGGTTCGGTGACCAGGAACTGCTCGGCCGGCCGGTGCACCGGATCAGCCGGCTCGGCATCGGGCGGACCTTCCAGACCTCGACGGTCTTCGAGGAGCTATCGGTGTTGCAGAACCTCGACATCGCGGCGGGCGCGCGGCGCAGCTGGGCGACCTTGGCCCGCCGCCGACGGGGCGTGCCGGACGAGATCGCCGCCGCGCTGGAGACGATCGGTCTGGCCGAGCGGACCGCGGACCTCGCCGGGACGCTCGCGCACGGCCAGAAGCAGTGGCTGGAGATCGGCATGCTGCTGGTGCAGGACGCGCGGCTGCTGCTGCTGGACGAGCCGGTCGCCGGGATGAGCCATGAGGAACGCGACGCCACCGGCGTCCTGTTGGAGAGGGTGAGCCGGGATCGCACTGTCGTCGTGATCGAGCACGACATGGACTTCCTGCGTCGGTTCGCGCGCAGCGTCACAGTGCTGCACGCCGGCCGGGTGCTCAGCGAGGGTACGGTCGCGCAGGTCCAGGCGGACCCGCGCGTGCAGGAGGTCTACCTTGGCCACCCGGTCGACGCCGGGTCGGCCCGCACCGGCCGGGAGGCATGATGCTGACGCTGCGTGGGGTGCACGCCGGGTACGGGCGTTCTCGGGTGCTGCACGGGGTCGACCTGGCGGTCCCGCCCGACGGGGTCGCCTCCGTGCTCGGGCACAACGGTGCCGGCAAGAGCACCCTGCTGCGGGTCGCGGCGGGGCTGCTGCGCCCGAGTGCCGGCACCGTGGAGTTGGACGGGGAGGACGTCACCCGCGCCGGGCCGCACGAGCGGGTGGCGCGGGGGATGGCGTACGTCCCGCAGGGTCAGCAGTGCTTTCCGCACCTGACCGCGGCGGAGAACCTGCGGCTGGTCGCCGACGGCCGGCGCGACGGCGCGGTGGCGACGGCGGAGGTGCTGGATCTGTTTCCGGCGTTGCGCCCGCTGCTGCGGCGGCGGGCCGGGCTGCTATCCGGCGGTCAGCGCCAGCAGTTGGCCATCGCCCGCGCCCTGATCACCCGGCCGCGGCTGCTGATGCTCGACGAGCCGACCGAGGGCATCCAGCCGTCGGTCGTTGCGGAGATCCAGGAGCGGATCGTCGAGTTGACCCGGCAGTCCGGCTTCAGTGTGCTGCTCGTCGAGCAGCATCTGGGTTTCGCCCTGCGGGTGGCGGACCGCTACCACGTCCTGGAGTCCGGTCGGGTCACCTCGTCCGGCGACGGGGGTGTCACGGCCGAGCGGGACGTCCGGGCGGCCCTGGCCGTCTGATCGGGGTGGCGTCGGTCAGCTTCCCGGCGCGGGCCCGGTCGAGTCGCGGACGACCAGCAGGTGCCCGGTGGGGCGGCGGCGCGGGCGTGTCGTGCGCGGCTTGAGCGCGAGGGTGAGTGCCGTGCGACCCATCTCGGTCATCGGCAGGCGGATGGTGGTCAGGCTGGGTGCCAGGTCGGCCGCCACGGAGACGTCGTCGAAGCCGACCACGGACATCCGCGCGGGCACCGGCACGCGGCGGGACCGCAGCGTCGACAGCACACCCATGGCCATCGCGTCGTTGAGCGCGATGATCGCCGTGGTTTCGGGATGCTCGTTGAGGATCTGCTCGGCGGCGGCGCGCCCCCCGCCGCGGGTGAAGTCGCTGTGCACGACGGCGAGGTCGGCGGGGGAGCGCACGCGCTGCCGCAGGGCCGACGACACACCGGCCAGCCGGTCGGCGACCGTCGTGAGGCCGGCGCTGCCCGCGGCGACAGCGATCCGCCGGTGACCGAGGTCCATCAGGTGCTGGGCGAGGGCGTGACCGCCGGCCTCGTTGTCCGGTAGGACGGCGTCGACGCCGAGCGTGTGCCGTCCGATGGCAGCGGCCCGTCCGCCGTGGTCCTGGAACGCGGCCAACTCGGCGCGGGCCGCGCTCTCCATCCGGGGGTCGTCGTAGCCGGAACCACTGATCAGGACGATGCCGACCCGCTGGGCGATCAGGTGGCGCAGCTGTTGCAGCTCGTAGCCGGGGTCGCGGCCGGACTGGCAGATCTGCACCAGCAGCCCCTGCTCGGCGGCGAGTTGGATGACCCCGGCGGCGATCTCGGAGAAGTACGGGTCATCGATTTGATGGACGATCAACCCAACCGTGGAGGTGGCCCCGCTGGCCAGGGTGCGGGCGTACGGGTTGGCGACATAGCCCAGCTCACCGGCGATCTGCCGGATCCGGTCGGCGACCTCGGCGCTGACCCCCTCGCGGCCGGCGAGCGCTCGGGAGGCCGTCGCCAGCGAGACGGCAGCGTGTTCGGCGACGTCCACGAGGCGCGGCCGTTGGCTGGCCCTGGGCATCGGCAACCCTCCGAAGACATCCATGTCATCCGATCTGTTGCGATCGGCACCGATCGAAGCCTAGGGTACGTAAGCGCTTTCGTAAGCGCTTACGTGACCGGCATCCGTGATGCCGCGAAACGAGGTGACAGCCATGTCCAGGGCCCGACGAGCGGCCGTCTCCCTCCTGGCGATCGGCGCACTGACCGGCGCCAGTGCGCCACCGGCGCAGGCGGATCGCAGCATCCCGTCCGCCGTCCACCCGGCGCTGCGCGCGCACCTGGTCGCCGCGTACGACTTCGACCACCCGGTGCCTGGCGACCCCGCACTGGAGCGCGACCAGGGGCGTTCCGGCACCGAGATCGAGCTGATCAACGGCGGTGCCGCCATGCGGGTGCCGGAGGGCGCCTACCGGGGCAGCCGCAACGCGGTGCAGACCCGGCAGATCGATCCCGCCGTCGCCGGCGACGACGACTGGAAGGCCGGCACCTGGTCGGCCAGCGGGGTGCGGACACTACGTGCCTTCAGCGGCACCGCCGGCACCACGGTCATGGGCTGGTTCAAGCTGAACATGGACCGCCCGCTACCCAACTCCACCACCGCCGATCCCAACGACAGGTACAACGCGATCGGGCTGGCCGGAGTGCTGACCGGCGACTCCGACGGCCACGGCGTCCGCGCTCTGCTGGAGCTGATCGACGTCGACGGGGAGTTGCGTCTCGTCGCGCTCGGCCGGCGGCTCGACGGCGGCAACTCACAGACGTTCGCCGCCACCCGGGACTGGCGTGAGCTGCTGCCCATGGGGGAGTGGGTGCACCTGGCCGCCACCTTCGACTTCGCCACCGGCGCGCTCGCCCTTTACCGCAACGGTGAACCGGTGGACGGCTTCTACACCCGCGCCGACGACCCGTGGCTGGTCTCCGGGCCGGGCCCGCACGTGACCACGGCGTCCGACCCCCGGGGCATCAAGATCGGCGGCAGCTTCCCCCAGGACAACCTGGAACGCAACCCGTGCGACTGCCGGATGGACGGCCTGATGTTCCTCGACAGTGTGGTCTCCGCGAACGACGTGCGGAGGCAGTACCGCCACCTTGCCCGCTGACCACCCTCGGCACCGTCCCACCGAGAAGGAGACACGCGTGCGCACCCTGCACCGCCGCGCCGGCGCCGTCCGCCGGCCCACACTGAGGGCCGGCCTCACCGCCCTCGTGCTGATCCTGTCCACACTGGTCGCCACACCCGCGCGAGCCGCGGACGCGGTCGACGACCCGATCCCCGACATGCCGGTCCAGTCCCGACTCGGGCTGGTCCTCAGCGAGTACGCCAGCTTCCCGCAGTCGTATCCGACACCGGCGCCGACCGACGCGCGGCTCATGCGTACCGCGCGGATCAACACCATCATGGAGGTGCCCGACGGCTCCGGCCGGCGGGCGGTGCCCGACCTCAACGGCAGCCTCTACCTGGTCGAGGGCGGCGTGCCGCACGTCTACCTGGACGTGGCCGCGACGTTCGCGCCGCGGTTCTTCTCCGGTCGTGGGCTCGGCCAGGGCTTCGGGTACGTCGCGTTCCACCCGGAGTTCGGTGTGAACGGCCGGTTCTACACCATCCACACCGAGTTGGCGTCGACGACGACCGCCGTTGCGGACTACGCCCAGCCCAACACGCTCTTCCACGGCGTCATCACCGAGTGGACGGCGACGGATCCCGCCGCCGCCACCTTCGCCGGTACGCACCGGGAGGTGCTGCGCATCGGTTTCGGCGGCCAGGTCCACGGCATCCAGGAGATCAACTTCAACCCCACTGCCAAGCGCCACGACCGCGACTACGGGTTGCTGTACCTGGCCGTCGGCGACGGTGGCCAGGGTGCTCGCAACACCGATCCGCAGAACCTGGCCCTGCCGCACGGCAAGCTGCTCCGGATCGACCCGCGGGGCACCAACTCCGCGAACGGGCGCTACGGCATCCCGGCCGGGAACCCGTTCGTCGGCCGGGCCGGCGCGCTCGGCGAGCTCTACGCCGTGGGTTTCCGGGACCCGCACCGGTTCAGCTGGGACCGGGCGACCGGCCGGATGTACCTCGGGCACATCGGCGAACACGCAGTCGAGGCGATCTACGAAGTCCGTGCCGGGGACAACTTCGGCTGGAGCGAGCGCGAAGGCTCCTTCGTCTTCGACAAGGCGGCCACGAACCCCTGCGACCGGCTGCTCCCGCTGCCCGCCGACGACGACAGCTACGGCTACACCTACCCGGTCGCCGCGTACGACCACGACCCCGCAGCCGGTTGGAACTGCACCGACGATGTCGGTGTCGCGGTGGCCGGCGGCTTCGTCTACCGGGGGCGGGCGCTGCCAGCGCTGCGCGGCAAGTACGTCTTCGGCGACCTGGTCGACGGTCGGGTGCTCTACACCGAGGCCAACGAGATGCGCCGGGGCCGGGAGCTGGCCACTATCCACCAGCTCGCGCTCTTCGACGAGGCGGGCACACCGGTCCGGATGCGCGACCTGTCCGCACCGGGCGCGCCCGGTGACCCCAACCGGGTGGACCTGCGCTTCGGCACCGACGCCGCCGGTGAGCTCTACGTCGTCGCGAAGGCCAACGGAAAGGTCTGGAAGGTGACCGGCACCCGAGAGTTCGCCAGCGGTGACGTCGGGGACGTCACAGTCCGCCGTACCACCGGAGCCACCAACTGGGCACCGGTGACGCCGGCGAAGTGGCAGTTCACACACGACCAGGTCGTCCTGGCCGAGGCCGGGGAGAGCCGGCCGGGCCCGCGCCGGCCCTTCGAGTACGCAGTGCTGACCAACGGACCGGCGTGGTCGTCGGTGCGGGTCGACGCCCAGGTACGACTCGACACCCCGGTGGAGGTCACCAACCGGGACGTGATCATCGTCTTCGGCTGGCGCTCGGACACCGAGTTCTACTACGCCCACCTCTCCACCGACAACACGATCTATCCGCACAACGGCATCTTCAAGGTGGACAACGCCGACCGGGAGCGCATCGACCACCAGTGGAACGGCCGCTCGCGGGGCGCCAACCCGGCGATCACCGACGCCAGGTGGCACCAGGTGCGGGTGGTGCACCTGCCGGCCACCGGCGAGATCGCCGTCTACGTCGACGGGCACCGGGACCCGCTGCTGACCGCGAAGGACACCACGTTCGGCTCGGGGCGGGTCGGCTTCGGCTCGTTCGACAACGTGGGCCGACTGCGCAACCTGACCGTCAACGGCGCGCCGGCCTGAACCGGGTCACGGTGGGGACGGCGACGGCTCACGCCGCCGTCCCCACCGGGCAACCGTCGCGACCGTGCGAGATCAATGGCGAGGAGCACGCCGGGCCGGCTAGACCGCTCCGTAGTGGAGGGACAACCCGGTGGCGGCCCGGTCGGCGGTGATCTGCATCATGCTGCCCAGCATCGTGGCCCGGTCGGTCACCAGGGCCGTCCCGTCGGGCGCGTACGTGATCCGGTCACTGACCAGCACCGGCGCCCCCTCGGCCTCGTCCAGGTGCCGGGCCACGTCCGCGTTCAGCACCTCCGGTCGAATCGTCTCCGCCGCCCGGGCCACCACCACCCCCAGGTCGGCCAGGGCCGCGTACAACGAGGTGCCGGTGAAGTCCACGTCGTGCAACCGGTTCGCGTGCGGCTCGCGTACCCAGGAAATCTGATGGATGGCGCGGCGGCCGGCGAACGCGCGGACCCGCTCCAGGCGCAGGCCCGTCTCGGCCTCGCGGACCCGCAGCCGGGCCGCGACGCGCGACGGCACGCGGCGCTGCGCGCGGGAGATCACCGTCGTGTGGACCTCGTGGCCCTGCTCGCGCAGGTCGTCGCCGAAGCTCCGCAACGATCCGAGCTGGTACGCGGCATGAGCAGGTGCGACATAGGTGCCCTTGCCGGGTCGCTGGACGATCAGGCCCTCGGCGCTCAGTTCGCGTAGGGCCTGCCGCAGCGTCATCAGAGTGACGCCGTACGCCGTGCTCAGTTCGCGCTGCGCGGGCAACGCCTCACCCGGCGCGTAGCGACCGTCGCGGATCTTGGCGGCGAGGTCGGCGGCGATGGCCCGGTAGCGTGCCACTGTTCTGTCTCCCGATGCGTCGACTGTCCGCTCCCGTCATCGACGGCCACCGCCGATCATCGCACGGTAGCCACCTGAGACAACGCGGCCCGCAGCGACGCCACGAAGGCGCCGACCTCGGTGGGACCCGCCCCGTCGAGGATGCGCCGCATGACGGCCGCGCCGACGATGACTCCGTCGGCGACCGCCGCCGCCTCGCCCGCGTGTTCCGGGGTGGAGATGCCAAAACCCAGCAGCACGGGTAGATCAGTGACCTGCTTGAGTCGGGCGGCCAGAGTGACGGCCGACGGTGCGAGCCGGTCGCGTTCGCCGGTCGTGCCCATGATCGAGATGGCGTACACGAAACCTTGACTGCGTCGGCCGATCTCGGCGAGCCGGTCGTCGGGCGTGGCGGGGGAGGCGAGCAGGCTCACCTGGACGCCCGGCACGTCCAGCCCGGCCAGCTCGTCGAGGGGCAGGTCGGGCACGATCAGCCCGGTCACCCCGGCCGCCGTCAGCGCGTCGCCGAACCCGGGTCGTAGCGCGATGTTGGCGTACGTGCTGGCCACGAGGGGGATGCCTGTCCGCGCCGTGGCGAGGTCTCCCAGGACCGAGGCGGGCGTCGCGCCTCGGGCGAGCGCCGCGTCCGAGGCCTCCTGAATGGTGCGGCCGTCCACCGTCGGGTCGGAGAACGGGAGCCCGACCTCGACCATGTCGGCTCCGGCGTCCTCGAAGGCGTTCAGGTACGCCGTCCAGCCGGGCACGATCCCGCCCGTGATGTAGGGCATCAGTAGCTTCATGCGAGCTCCGCTTCCGCGATCAGGGTGGTGATGTCCTTGTCGCCGCGCCCCGAGAGGGTGACGAGCACCGTCGATCCTCTGGGTAGCTCCGGCGTGCCGGCGGCGCGGACGACCCAGGCGAGCGCGTGGGCCGACTCGATGGCGGGCAGCACGCCCTCCGACCGCGCGAGCCGGACCGCGGCCGCGATCGCCTCCCCGTCGGAGGCGGTGACATACCGGGCGCGCCCCAGATCGCGCAGGTACGCGTGCTCGGGGCCGACGCCCGGGTAGTCCAGCCCGGCGGCGATCGAGTGCGCCTCCTTGATCTGCCCGTGTTCGTCCTGGAGGAACAGCGACTGGAAGCCGTGCAGGACGCCGATCTCCCCGTTCGTCGCGCCGGAGCCGCCCTCGGCTTCCACCCCGACGAGCTTCGCCGGGGTCTCGACGAACCCGGCGAACGTGCCCGCCGCGTTGCTGCCCCCGCCGACGCAGGCGACCACGTAGTCGGGGGTGGCAGCGGGCAGCTCGGCCGCGCACTGCCGCCGGGCCTCGTCACCGATGACGCGCTGGAACTCGCGGACCATCATCGGATAGGGGTGCGGACCGATGACCGAGCCCACGCAGTAGTACGCCTCGTCGACGTCTGTCACCCAGTGGCGCATGGCCTCGCTGGTGGCGTCCTTCAGCGTCCGACTGCCGGTGGTCACCGGAACGACCTCGGCACCCAGCAGCCGCATACGGAAGACGTTGTGCGCCTGGCGTTCCACGTCGCGTTCGCCCATGAACACCTTCACCGGTAAGCCCAGCAGGGCGCCGGCCGTCGCCGTCGCGACGCCGTGCATGCCCGCCCCGGTCTCGGCAATCAGACGCGTGCGCCCCATGCGTCGGGCCAGCAACGCCTGCCCGAGCACATTGTTGATCTTGTGTGATCCGGTGTGCGTCAGATCCTCCCGCTTGAGCAGCACCGTCACGCCGAGTTCGGTCGACAGTCGCACGGCCGGCGTCAGCGGTGTCGGCCGTCCCACGTGGGCCGACAGCAGCGCGGCGAGACTGCCGCGGAACCCGGGGTCTGCCCACGCCTGCGAGAAGGCCTCGGCGACCG
Source organism: Micromonospora sp. NPDC049089 (assembly GCF_040648775.1). Taxonomy (NCBI): domain Bacteria; kingdom Bacillati; phylum Actinomycetota; class Actinomycetes; order Micromonosporales; family Micromonosporaceae; genus Micromonospora; species Micromonospora sp. NPDC049089. The sequence continues at coordinate 3,123 of NZ_JBEZEH010000017.1, read as the reverse complement.
CTTCGCAGGCGGGGATCAGAGACTCCGGCACGTACCGCCCGCCGTAGCTCCCGTATCGCCCCGGAACGCCCGCCGGTCGTACTGTTATAGAACTCATGCAACAGTTATAGAACAGCGGAGGTCGCCTGGCAAGAGAGGCGGCACCGCGCATCCGTCGACCTGCCCCGGCGGCCCTGTCCGGTTCGTAGAATTCCTGCCATGCCGGAGATCGTCGAGTTGCTGGCCTCGCCCGTGCACCGCTTCCTGGGCCGGCCCGCCGACGGCCCGGCCCCGGCCCCACCCGGCGAGCTGGTCGACGCCGTCCGGATCCGGGCCGGCCTCGGCATCGTCGGCGACAGGTACTTCGGTCAGCAGGCACACCGCGACGCGAGCGTCACTGTCATCGCCCGCGAATCGCTGCCGGTCGGCATCGGCCTGACCGAGGTGCGGCGAAACATCCTCACCACCGGGATCGCCGTGGACGAGCTGATCGGCAGAGTGCTGGTGCTGGATTCCGGCGACGGCCCGGTCAGCCTGCGGGTCAACCGGGCGGCCCGACCGTGTGCCTGGATGGACGTCACTGTCGGACCGGGGGCGTGGAAAGCGCTGCGCACCACCGGCGGCATCCGCTGCACGCCCCTCAACGACGGCACCCTGCGCCTCGGCGCGATCGACGCCACAGTGAACTGAGGACGCCAGCCTGAGTCAGACCGGGCTGATGTGTGCGGCCAGGACCCGCCAGCCGTGCGGGTCGTCGTGGACCCACGTCCGGGTGTAGCGCAGCCGCGCGGCGAACGGCGTTCCCTCGAGGACGCCGGACACGCGGCCCAGGAAGAACGTCACCCCCGTCGCTCCGACCACGAGCAGGTCCAGCTCCTCCTCCACCAACTCCTCGACGACCGAGCGTCGGTCCCGGTGAGCGGCCAGGTCATCCTGCTTGCTGTGGGTACGCCCGTCCGGGCCGATGGCGATCAGCTGGTCGACCAGCAGCTGATCGAGGGCGGCGACGTCACCGGCCCGTTGGGCGGCCTGCAGGGTGCGCTCGGCGTCGAGCAGCTCGGCCTCGCGTGCGCTGTCCGGCATCGGGGCGTCCTCCCGTTCGGGTCCGACCCGGTGCCACCGTCGGCCCGAGCTGTCCGCATTGTGGCAGTCAACCTGGCGTGGGCGGGTGGGGATCGCCGCCGAGGTTCACAGACTCAGGCGAATCCGTACGACGGTCTCCCCGGGACTGGTGAGCACGGCGACCTCGTCACAGATCTGCTCCACGATCGCCAGCCCGCGACCCCGTACCGAGTCGGTGGCCGGCATGCTTCGGCCGAACGCCCGCGTCGGCCCGTGGTCGACGACGTCGCAGATCAGCTGACCCGGCTCGGCCCAGAGTCGCACCCAGCCACCGCCGGTGGTGTGCTGCAACGTGTTGGTGGCCAACTCACTGACGGCCAGCGTCAACAGCTCCGCCCCCTCGTCCGACAGGCCACGGGCCAGCGCACCGGCGCTGACGAATGCGCGCAGCGCCCGAATGTCCGTCGCGACCTGATACGCCATGGTGTCTGCGGCGTGGGTGGGGACATTCTGCTCGGCCACGGTCTCCGGTCGCTCGCCCGGCATCAGCCCGCCCGATGCGGCTGCCCGACCAGCGGCACCGCGTTCCGCGCGGGTGTCGTGGGCGTGCGAGCCTCAAAGTGCGCCATCGGGCAGCGGAACCCTTCTCGTAGCTGTTGCCGCCACATCATGTCACCCACCGCCCTCTTGACTGTCTCGTCCGTTCGGCGGTTGATCACCTACGGGCCGGCCTGACCGGCCTCGCCGGTCCGGTAGGGCAGTCGGGTCAGGGTGCCGCGTCGAAGGCTATCGATTCGCTCAACTCCCGCCATCGCGCCGAACAGCCGGTGATGAGCCAGACTCGCGGCACCGCATTCCTCTCGTGTCAGTGGGCCCCCTCGCCGTCAGGGACGGATGTCCAGGGCGCCGATCAGCCCGTCGCGCAGCGTGAACCGGTACCGCAGCTCGATCGGGCTTCCGGGGAAGTCACCGGACACCCGGGTGACAGCCAGGTACGAGTCGCCCGCCTGCGACGTGACCCGGACCGGCTCCGCGGTGTACGCGTAGGCGTCCATCGTCTTCTGCCGCCAGGCGCGGATCGAGGCCCGTCCGTCGTACAGGCGGTCTTCGTCGGCGACGCTCGCGGTGTCCGCGAAGCAGGCGACGAAGGCGTCCAGATCCCGGTCGTTGACGGCCCGGAAGTACCGGTCGATCACGTCGGGCAGGTCGAGGGCCATCTGCTCCTCCTGCGGCACGGGCCGCCGTCGGGCAGCCGTCGGGTTCCCGGTCCGACCTCACCGTACGAGAAGCCGACGGCACCGCGCGGAGCAACCAGCAGAACCATCCCCGCTGTGGCTGCCGGGTTTGCTGCCGGTGGGCCCGGGTAGCCACGCGTTTCCGAGAGCGAAGGGCGGGGGCATGGCCGAGCTGGCGTTCGTCGACAAGGTTGCGGCACGGGCGGGTCTCCCGCCGGAGCAGGCACGCCCGCTCACCGAGGCGGTCCTGCGGACCCTCACCGAGCGGCTCAGCGGCGGGGAGGCGGGCGCGTTGGCCCCCCACCTGGCCGATGAGCTGAGCCCACTGCTGGTCAAGGCCGCCGAGCCGCCGGAAACGTTCGGCTACGACGAGTTCCTGAGCCGGGTCGCCGACCGCGCCGGGATCGACCGTCCGGCCGCCGAGCGGGGCACCCGGGCGGTGCTCCAGACGATGCACCGGGTGGTCGGGCACCGGGAGTTCGAGGACGCCCTGGCCCAACTCCCGGCGGACCTGCGGGCACTGGCGCAGCCGCTGCCGCACGGCCCCTGACCGACGCGCACCTCATGCGTCGGTGACCGTTCGGTCCCTGGCGTGCCGCCACGACACCGGATCTACTGTGCGTTACCGATCGAACGCGCAGTGGCGGTTGCCCCGCGCCCGTCCGCCGGGTCGTCGCCGCTCCGATCCGAGGAGCGTCCCCCTTGGCGTCCATGGTGTCCCCGCGTCCCCTGCTGACCGCAGCGACGACCGCCGTCGCGATGATCACCCTCGCTCCCGCTCCCGCCGTCGCAGCGCCGTCACCCCCGCACAGCTATCGGGTCGTCGACCTCGGCACCCTGAGCGGGG
>NZ_JBEZEH010000016.1:19958-51658 GCF_040648775.1 Micromonospora sp. NPDC049089 | reverse complement strand
AGCCGCGCGCGCCCGGCGCCCCGCCCGCGGGCCGCCGCTCGCTGCGCTTGGTGGCGGTCAGGCTCCCGCGGCCGACTTGAGGTCGGCGGCCCGGTCGGTGCTCTCCCAGGTCAGGTCCGGCAGCTCCCGGCCGAAGTGGCCGTACGCGGCGGTCTGCTGGTAGATCGGGCGGAGCAGGTTGAGGTCCCGGATGATCGCGGCCGGACGCAGGTCGAACACCTCGGTGACGGCCTTCTCGATCGAGGAGACGGGCACGGTCTCGGTGCCGAACGTCTCGATGAACAGGCTCACCGGGTGCGCCTTGCCGATGGCGTAGGCCACCTGCGCCTCGCACCGCTCGGCCAGACCGGCGGCGACCACGTTCTTGGCCACCCAACGCATCGCGTACGCGGCCGAGCGGTCCACCTTGGACGGGTCCTTGCCGGAGAACGCGCCGCCACCGTGGCGGGCGTACCCGCCGTAGGTGTCGACGATGATCTTGCGGCCGGTCAGTCCGGCGTCGCCCATCGGGCCGCCGATCTCGAAGCGGCCGGTCGGGTTGACCAGCAGCCGGTAGCCGTCGGTGTCCAGGCCGAGGCTCTCCAGCTCCGGGGCGATCACGTGGTCGCGCACGTCCGGGGTGAGCAGCGAGTCCAGCGAGATGTCGGCGGCGTGCTGGCTGGACACCACGACGGTGTTCAACCGGACCGGACGCAGCCCCTCGTACTCGATGGTGACCTGGGTCTTGCCGTCCGGCCGCAGGTACGGGATCGTGCCGTCCTTGCGCACCGCCGAGAGGCGGCGGGCCAGCCGGTGCGCGAGCGCGATCGGCAGCGGCATCAGCTCGGGCGTCTCCGAGCAGGCGAAGCCGAACATCATGCCCTGGTCGCCGGCGCCCTGCGCGTCCAGCGCGCTCTCCGACGCTCCGGTGCGCAACTCGAAGGCGTTGTCCACACCCTGCGCGATGTCCTCGGACTGCGCACCGATGGAGACGCTGACCCCGCAGGAGGCACCGTCGAAGCCCTTCTTCGACGAGTCGTAGCCGATGTCGAGGATGGTCCGGCGGACGATCGTCGGGATGTCGGCGTACGCCTTGGTGGTCACCTCACCGGCGATGTGCACCTGACCGGTGGTGATCATGGTTTCCACTGCCACGCGGCTGTGGGGGTCCTCGGTCAGCAGCGCATCGAGGATGCCATCGCTGATCTGGTCAGCGATCTTGTCCGGGTGGCCTTCCGTGACCGATTCGGACGTGAAGAGACGGCGTGTCACGGCACTCCTAAGCGTATGAAGTCGTTCCGCGGAAGTTTAATCACCACTGCGGTCCGTGTCGGGTTCGGTTGTGCTCTGTTCCACCCGTCAGGAGCGGCCAGGCAGCCGCGCGACGACGAGATCCCACACGGCGTCGGCCACCGCTTCCTTGGCCTGCTCGGGCAACCGGCTGACCGAGCCGTCCGCGCCGATGACCGTCACCGTGTTGGTGTCGGCACCGAAGACCAGGTCCGGACCGACCTCGTTGACCACGATCAGGTCGGCCCGCTTGCGGGCGAGTTTCGCCCTACCGTTGGCCTCGGCATCGCCGGTCTCGGCGGCGAACACCACCAGCACCTGCCCTGGCCGTTTGCGCTGGCCGAGCTCCGCCGCGATGTCCGGGTTCGTGACGAGCTCGATGGTGGGTGCGACACCGTCGTCCGACTTCTTGATTTTGCCAGTCGCGTACGTCGCGGGCCGGAAATCGGCCGGCGCCGCCGCCATCACCACCGCGTCGGCCTCGACGGCGGCCTTGACTGTCGCCTCCCGCAACTCGGCGGTGGTGCCCACCCGGATCAGGTCGACCCCGGCCGGGTCGGCGAGGCCGACGTTGGCCGAGATCACGGTGACCCGGGCACCCCGGGCGACAGCCGCGCGGGCGAACGCGTACCCCTGCTTGCCCGACGAGCGGTTGCCCAGAAAACGCACCGGGTCGAGAGGCTCACGGGTGCCACCGGCGGTGACCACCACCCGGCGACCGGCCAGGTCGGCGGGGGCGGAGTCGCCACGGGCCAGCAGCCGACCGGCGACGGCGAAGATCTCCGCCGGGTCGGGCAGCCGGCCCTTGCCGGTGTCGGCGCCGGTGAGCCGGCCGACGGCGGGCTCGATGACCCGGACCCCACGGGAGCGCAACGTGGCCACGTTCGCCACTGTGGCGGGGTGCTCCCACATCTCGGTGTGCATGGCCGGGGCCAGCAGGACCGGGCAACGGGCGGTCAGCAGGGTGTTGGTCAGCAGGTCGTCGGCGAGGCCGTGGGCGGCCTTGGCGAGCAGGTCGGTGGTGGTCGGCGCGACCACCACCAGGTCGGCCTGCTTACCGAGCCGGACGTGGGGCACCTCGTGGACGTCGGTCCAGACGTCGTCGGCGACCGGTTGACCGGAGAGCGCGGCCCAGGTCGGCGCTCCAACGAAGCGGAGCGCCGACGCGGTTGGCACCACCCGAACCCGGTGACCCGATTCGGTGAAGAGTCGCAGCAGCTCGCACGCCTTGTAGGCGGCGATGCCGCCACCGACCCCGAGGACGATCGAGGCGGACATCGGCCAGCGGGGGCTTACGGCTGGTCGGTCGGCTCGGCGGTGAGCAGGCCCGAGTTGATCTCGCGCATGGCGATGGAGAGGGGCTTCTCCTGCGGGGTGGTCTCGACGAGCGGGCCGACGTACTCCAGCAGACCCTCACCGAGCTGGCTGTAGTAGGCGTTGACCTGGCGCGCGCGCTTGGCGGCGAAGATGACCAGCGCGTACTTCGACGTCGTCTTCTCGAGGAGCTCGTCGATCGGCGGGTTGGTGATGCCTTCGGGGTTGGCGATGGATCCCACGAATTAACCTCTGCGTCTTTCGAGCCGCGCGGACGCGGTGCTGAGTCTCAACGGCGGCCGACCGTCAGCCACGCACGCGTGACCAGGCCGGATCCGGATAAGAAGAACCGAGTAAGCCTACCAGCTCCTCAACCACCCGTTCGGTGTGGTCGTGGGTCAGCGCGTACGCGACGGTGGCGGCCACCGTGGCGTCGGGCGCGTACCCGGGTGGGCTCAGCAACACCAGCCGGGCATCGGGCAGGCGCGCCCGGACCAGCGGGACGCCGCGCAGGTCGAGCGGGAGCAGCACCGGCTGCCCGGCGTCGAGCCGGGCGCGCAGCGGTGGGTACGGGGTGCCCCGGCGGTGCGAACCGATCCGGGACCACTCCAGCAGCTCGCCGTCGACGATCCGTCGATCGAACTCGGCGGGGGCGAGGAAGACGCGGTCCACCCCGTCGATCTCCGACTCCCGGCGCGGCCTGGTGGTTGCCGCGACCGGGATCCACACGGACGGAGAACGCGCCCGGACAAGCTCGACGACACTCTCCCTGCCGGAACCCGAAGGTCCAGCCAGGACAGTGAGCCGAGCCGCCGGGCGCGCCTCGTCATCCGTGCTCACTGCTTGTTTCTACACGCTGCCAGGTTCAGTTGGCGGCGAACTCTCCAAGCAGTGCCTTGCGCTGCTGCTCGCCGAGGCCACGCAGGCGACGGCTGTCGGCGATCTTGAGCTTCTCCATGATCTGGGTAGCCCGGATCTTGCCGATGCCCGGCATGGCCTGCAGGACGGCCGACACCTTGAGCTTGCCAACGACGTCGTCGCTCTCGGCCCGCTCGAGGACAGCACCGAGGGTGGTCTTGCCCTGCTTGAGCTGCTCCTTCAGCTGAGCACGGGCCTTGCGGATCTCCGCGGCCTTCTCGAGCGCGGCAGCGCGTTGTTCGGGGGTCAGTGACGGGAGCGGCACCAGTTCTCCTCAGGTCCCTATCGCGGCGGGCGGGGCGCACCGCCGCATCTGTGAAACGTGGTGTCGCTGTGAACCAAGGGGTCCATGGTTCCCAGCGCGGGGAAAACTAGCGGCCAACGGAGCTTTCGGCAACGTGGGGGCCGCATGATCACCGTAGAGTGACCGACCCGTCAGTCAGTCACCGGGCAGGCAGAACGGCCCGGCAGTCGACCAGAACGCGGTCCGCGGCGGCCCGCAACGCGGCCACATCAGGGCCGGCCGAGAGCACTTCCCGGGAGTACGACGGGAGCACCGAGGCGAGGCTCGAACCGAAGACGGTCCGCAGATCGGCCGCACCGGCACCCTGCGCGCCGAGCCCCGGAGCGAGCAGTGGGCCGCCCACACCGGAGAGGTCGTGACCGGTGTCACCGATGGTCGCGCCGACCACCAGACCGAAGCTCCCGAGTGGGGACGCACCCCTGTTGAGCTGGGAAATCTCGTCGATCACGGTTTGCGCCACGGTGCGGCCGTCGGCCGTGACGGCCCGCTGCACGGCGGCACCCTCGGGGTTGGAGGTGAGGGCCAGCACGAACACGCCGCCGCCGTGCTCGGCAGCCAGTTCGAACATCGGCGCCAGCGAACCGACCCCGAGGTAGGGGCTCGCGGTGACCGCGTCGACATACACGGGGCTGGATGGATCAAGGTACGCGGCGGCGTACGCGCTCACCGTCGAGCCGATGTCGCCGCGCTTGACGTCGAGCAGAACGAGCGAGCCGGCATCCCGCAACTGTCGGATAGTTGACTCAAGAATCGCCACACCTCGGGACCCGAACCGCTCGAAAAAGGCCGACTGAGGCTTGACTACCGCAACCCGGTCACCGAGGGCTTCCACCACGGTTCGGCTGAACCGGTCGAGCCCCTCAACGTCGTCCGGGAGGCCCCACTGAGCCAGCAGACCCGGATGCGGGTCGATGCCCACACAGAGTGGGCCCCGCTCGGTGATCGCCCGGTGCAGCCGGGTACCGAAGCTCTCCATCGGAGTGTTCCCCTCTTCTCGTCCGGGCGGCTGACCCGCCCGGGTAACCCGTCGACCCGGTGGCCGGGCCGACTCAGCCAGCCGCCACCGCCGCCGCCACCCCGGTCGCGATCCGGGCCACGTCGGCATCGTCGGTGACGTACGGCGGCATCGTGTAGATCAGGTCGCGGAACGGGCGCAGCCACACCCCCTGGGCGACCGCGGCAGCCGTCGCCGCGCCGAGGTCGACCTCGTGATCGAGCTGGACCACGCCGATCGCGCCGAGGACCCGTACGTCGGCCACGCCCGGCATGCCGCGCAGAGGCTCCAGACCGGCGCGCAGGCCGGCGCCGACCCTGGCGACCTGCCCGGCCCAGTCTCCGGCCCGCAGCAGCCCGATGGAGGCGTTCGCCACCGCGCAGGCCAACGGGTTGCCCATGAACGTGGGCCCGTGCGCCAGCACACCGGTCGCCGAGATGCCCCGGGCGACCTCCGCGGTGCACAGGGTGGCCGCGAGCGTGAGGTAGCCGCCGGTCAGTGCCTTGCCCACACAGAGCACGTCCGGCGTCACCCCGGCGTGCCCGGCGGCGAACATCTCGCCGGTACGGCCGAACCCGGTGGCGATCTCGTCGAAGATCAGCAGAATCCCGTGCGCGCGGGTCACCTCTCGCAGCACCCGCAGGTAACCCGGGTGGTGGAAGCGCATCCCGCCGGCGCCCTGGACGACGGGCTCGACGATCACGGCGGCCAACTCGTCGGCATGCCGCTCGACCGTCTCCACCAGCGCCGCCACGTACCCGTCGTCGGGCGGATCGGTGAAACCGCCCGGCGGCACCGGGGCGAACACCTGCCGGGGCAGCACGTCGCCCCACAGGTGGTGCATCCCGCCCTCCGGGTCACAGACGCTCATCGGATGGAAGGTGTCGCCGTGGTAGCCACCCCGCCAGGTCGCCAGCCGGCGCCGCTGGGGCCGCCCGACGGCCCGCTGGTACTGCAGGCACATCTTCACCGCCACCTCGACGCTGACCGAGCCGGAGTCGGCCAGGAACACGTGCTCCAGGCCGTCCGGGGTCAGCTCGACCAGGCTTCGGGCCAGCCGTACCGCCGGTTCGTGGGTGAGCCCGCCGAACATCACGTGGCTCATCCGGCCGAGCTGGTCGGTCACCGCCGCGTCGAGCACCGGGTGCCGGTACCCGTGGATCGCCGCCCACCAGGACGACATCCCGTCCACCAGCTCCCGCCCGTCGGCCAGGGTGAGCCGTACCCCCTCGGCGCCGCGCACCACGTAGGGCGGGTTGGCCGGCGGCAACGCGGCGTACGGGTGCCAGATGTGCGCCCGGTCAGCGGCCAGGATCTCCTCGGGTGTCACGCGTACTCCTCTGCGCCTCGAACGGTCCGGACGGCGGACGTCCTTCGGCCGGGTCGGACCTCTCCCCCGCCGCCTCCCCCGCCGTGGCCGCCGCTTCCATGTCCGCCGCCTTTGCTCTGCACCCGCGGATGCGCCACCCGGTGGCGGCCGCGTGTCGCGCGCCGCGTGGTGCACCCACGGGTGCAGAGCAAAGGGGGAACAACGGGCGTGGTGTCGTCGACGCGGAGCGGGCCCGGCACCCGGTTGCGCCGGGCCGGCACCGCACCGGCGGCGGTCACCGGCCGGCGACCGCTTCCGGTGCCGCCGTTGCGGCCGCCGCGCGGGCGGCGGCGCGGACCAGGGCCGGTCCGCGGTAGATGAAACCGGTGTAGAGCTGCACCAGGTCGGCGCCCGCATCGAACATCCGCGCCGCGTCGTCCGGGTCCAGCACACCCCCGACGCCGACGATCGGCAGCCGGCCGCCGGTCTCGGAGTGGACGAAGGCGACCACGTCGCGGGCCCGCCCGGTGAGCGGCCGACCCGAGAGGCCGCCGGCCTGCCCGCCACGCTCGACGTCGACGTCGGCCAGCCCGTCCCGGGACAGCGTGGTGTTGGTGGCGATCACCCCGGCGGCGCCCCGGGCCAGGCAGACCTCCAACAGCTCGGCGATCGCCGCCTCGGTCAGGTCTGGCGCGATCTTGACCAGCACCGGCTTCTCCCCCACCAACGCGCCGAGCAGCGCGTCCAGGTGGGCACGGTCCTGCAACGACCGCAGACCCGGGGTGTTCGGTGAGGACACGTTCACCGCGAAGTAGTCGCCGTGCCCGCGCAGCGCCCGGTACGAGGCGAGGTAGTCCTCGACCGCCTCGTCCAGCGCTGCCACCTTGGACTTGCCCAGCGAGATGCCCAACGGCACCCCGAGCGGGCGCGGCAGCGCCGCCAACCGGGCGGCCAGCGCGGCGGCCCCGGCGTTGTTGAAGCCCATCCGGTTGACCACCGCCTCGCTGGCCGGCAGCCGGAACAGCCGCGGCCGGGGGTTGCCCGGTTGGGCGTGCGCGGTGACCGTGCCGACCTCCACGAAACCGAAGCCGAGCGCCGGCCAGGCCGGCAGCGCCGCGCCGTCCTTGTCCATCCCGGCGGCCAACCCGACCGGGTTGGGGAACCGCACCCCGAACACCGTGCGCGGCGCGTCGACCGCGTAGCGGGCCCGCAGCGCGGCGAGCGCGGCCGGCCGCCGCGACAGGGCCGCCAACCGCCGCAGCGTCCACTCGTGCGCCGCCTCGGCGTCACCGCCACCGATCCGGAACAAACCGGGTCGTACGACCTGCTCGAACAGTGTCACTGGGCCGCCCGCAGAGTGGCGTGCAGGTCCTGCAGGGGGCGGACCTGCATGTCGCCGCGGATCCGCGCCTCGATGCCCATCACCGCCGCGGCGGCTCCGGGAACCGTGGTGATGCACGGGATGTCCGCCGTGACGGCCGCGCTGCGGATCTCGTAGCCGTCGGAACGGGCGCTGGCACCCGAGCCCTGCGGCGTGTTGATCACCAGCGCCACGTGGCCGCCGCCGATCAGCGACACCGCGTCGTCGCCCGCACCGGCCTGGTAGTGCTTCCGGATCTGCTCACAGGCGATGCCGTGCCGGCGCAGCACCTCGGCCGTGCCGGCGGTGGCGACGATCTCGAAGCCCAGATCGGCCAGCCGCTTGATCGGGAAGATCATGCCGCGCTTGTCCCGGTTGGCCACCGAGACGAAGATCTTCCCAGCGGTCGGCAGCGACCCGTACGCGGCCGACTGGCTCTTGGCGAAGGCGTGCCCGAAGTTGGTGTCGATGCCCATCACCTCGCCGGTCGACTTCATCTCCGGCCCGAGCAGCGAGTCGATCCCCTTGCCCGCGCGGGTCCGGAAACGCTTGAACGGCAGCACCGCCTCCTTGACCGCGACCGGCGCGTCGGCCGGCATCGTGCCCCCGTCCCCCGTCGCCGGCAGCAGACCCTCGGCGCGCAGGTCGGCGACGCTCGCACCAAGCGCGATCCGGGCCGCCGCCTTGGCCAGCGGCACCGCCGTGGCCTTGGAGACGAACGGGACGGTCCGCGACGCGCGCGGGTTGGCCTCCAGCACGTACAGCACGTCGTCCTTGAGGGCGTACTGCACGTTGAGCAGGCCACGGACCCCGACGCCACGCGCGATGGCCTCGGTGTAGCGGCGGACCTCGGCCAGGTGCGAGCCCGCGAGGGTGATCGGCGGCAGCGCGCACGACGAGTCGCCGGAGTGGATGCCCGCCTCCTCGATGTGCTCCATCACGCCACCGATGTAGACCTCGCCGTCGGCGTCGCACAGCGCGTCCACGTCGATCTCGATGGCGTCGTCGAGGAACCTGTCCACCAGCACCGGGTGGTCCGGGGAGATGTCGGTGGCCCGGCCGATGTAGTCGCGCAGCGTCGGGTCGTCGTAGACGATCTCCATGCCCCGCCCGCCCAGCACGTACGACGGCCGGACCAGCACCGGGTAGCCGATCTCGTCGGCGATCGTCTTGGCCTCGTCGTACGAGGTGGCCATGCCGTGCGCCGGTGCGCGCAGGCCGGCGCGGGCCAGCACCGCGCCGAACGCGCCGCGCTCCTCAGCCAGGTGGATCGACTCCGGGGAGGTGCCCACGATCGGCACACCGGCGTTCTTGAGCCGCTGCGCCAGCCCCAGCGGGGTCTGCCCGCCGAGCTGGACGACCACCCCGACCACGCCCGGCCCGCCGGCCGCCCGGCCGGACGAATCCTCGGCGTGCCAGACCTCCAGGACGTCCTCGAAGGTCAACGGCTCGAAGTAGAGCCGGTCGGCGGTGTCGTAGTCGGTGGAGACCGTCTCCGGGTTGCAGTTGACCATGACCGTCTCGTAACCGGCCGACCGCAGCGCCTGCACGGCGTGCACGCAGGAGTAGTCGAACTCGATGCCCTGCCCGATCCGGTTCGGGCCGGAGCCCAGGATCAGCACCTTCGGCCGGTCCGACGGCACGACCTCGGTCTCCAGGTCGTACGTCGAGTAGTGGTACGGCGTGGTCGCCTCGAACTCGGCCGCGCAGGTGTCCACGGTCTTGTAAACCGGGCGCACGTCCAGGCGGTGGCGCAGGGTCCGCACGCCGTCCTCGGCGGCCAGCTCCGGGCGCAGCGCGGCGAGCTGCCGGTCGGACAGACCGGCCCGCTTGGCACGACGCAGCAGGTCGGCGTCGAGCACCGGCGCGTCGACGATCTCGGCGCGCAGCTCGATCAGCGCGGCGATCTGGTCCAGGAACCACGGGTCGATCCCGCCGGACGCCTCGGCCACCTCGGCGATCGACGCCCCGAGCCGCAGCGCCCGCTCCACCGTGTACAGCCGGCCGTCGTGCGGGATCCGCAGCGCCGCGAGGGTGTCGGCCAGGGTGACGCCGGCAGGGTCCGGCACACTCCAGAAACCGGCCGACTTGGTTTCCATCGAGCGCATCGCCTTGTTCAGCGCCTCGGTGAAGTTGCGTCCGAGGCTCATCGCCTCGCCCACCGACTTCATCGTGGTGGTCAGCTCCGGGTCCGCGCCGGGGAACTTCTCGAACGCGAACCGGGGGATCTTCACCACCACGTAGTCCAGGGTCGGCTCGAACGCCGCCGGGGTCTTCAGGGTGATGTCGTTGGGGATCTCGTCGAGGGTGTAGCCGATGGCCAGCTTCGCGGCGATCTTCGCGATCGGGAAACCGGTCGCCTTGGAGGCCAGCGCCGAGGACCGCGACACCCGGGGGTTCATCTCGATGACGACGATCCGGCCGTCGACCGGGTTGACCGCGAACTGGATGTTGCAGCCGCCGGTGTCCACCCCGACCTCACGCAGCACGGCGATGCCCAGATCACGCAGGTGCTGGTACTCCCGGTCGGTGAGCGTCATGGCCGGGGCCACTGTGACGCTGTCACCGGTGTGCACGCCCATCGGGTCGATGTTCTCGATCGAGCAGACCACCACCACGTTGTCGTGCCGGTCGCGCATCAGCTCGAGCTCGTACTCCTTCCAGCCGAGCACGCTCTCTTCGATGAGCACCTCGTGCACCGGGCTGGCGGACAGGCCGTCGCCGGCGATGCGGGCCAGGTCCTCCGGGGTGTGCGCCATGCCGGAACCCAGGCCACCCATGGTGAACGACGGCCGGATCACCACCGGCAGGCCCAGCTCGGCGACGGTCGCCTCGACCTCGTCCATCGAGTGGCAGACCCGCGAGCGGGGCACCAGCCCGGTCGGGTCCTCGACACCGAGCCGTACGCCGGCCTTCGCGACGATCTCCTTGAACAGCTGCCGGTCCTCGCCGCGGTTGATGGCGTCGATGTTCGCGCCGATCAGCTCCACGCCGTACTTCTCCAGGACGCCGGCCTCGTGCAGGGCGACGGCCGTGTTCAGCGCGGTCTGCCCGCCGAGGGTCGCGAGGATCGCATCCGGGCGCTCCTTGGCGATGACCAGCTCCACGAACTCCGGGGTGATCGGCTCGACGTACGTGGCGTCGGCGAACTCCGGGTCCGTCATGATCGTCGCCGGGTTGGAGTTGACCAGGCTGACCCGGATCCCCTCGCTGCGCAGCACCCGGCACGCCTGGGTGCCCGAGTAGTCGAACTCGCAGGCCTGCCCGATGACGATCGGCCCGGAGCCGATCACGAGGATGTGCTGGAGATCGGTCCGCTTAGGCATTGCTGCGCCCCTTGCTGTGGTTCCGACCTTCGATCAAGTCGGCGAAACGGTCGAAGAGGTAGTCGGCGTCGTGCGGGCCGGCCGCCGCCTCCGGGTGGTACTGCACCGTGAACGCGGGCACGTCGATCGCCCGCAGCCCCTCGACCACGTTGTCATTGAGGCAGACATGGGACACCTGAACGCCGCCGAAGTCGGTGTCGATCACCTGGTCGGGAACGACGGCGCCGACGCCGGCGCCGGGCACCTGGACCGCGAAGCCGTGGTTGTGGCTGGTCACCTCGACCTTGCCGGTGACCCGGTCGAGCACCGGCTGGTTGATCCCCCGGTGGCCGTAGCCCAGCTTGTAGGTGCCGAAGCCGAGCGCCCGACCGAGGATCTGGCTGCCGAAGCAGATGCCGAACAACGGGATCCGCCGGGTCAGCACCTCCCGGGCCAACGCCACCGGCGCGTCGGCGGTCGCCGGGTCACCCGGGCCGGGCGAGAAGAAGACCGCGTCCGCGCCGGTGGCGAGCAGGTCGTCGATGCTCGATCCGGCCGGCAGGACGTGGGTGGTCACCCCGCGCGCGGCGAGCCGGCGGGGCACGTTGCGCTTGATGCCCAGGTCCAGTGCCGCCACCGTGAACCGGTGCTCGCCGACAGCCTCGACGACGTACGGCTCGGCGGTGCTCACCTCGGCGGACAGGTCCGCGCCGACCATCTGCGGCGCCTGACGGACCCGGGCCAGCAGGCTCTGCGGGTCGTTGTCGATGCTGGAGATGCCCACCCGCATGGCGCCCCGCTCGCGCAGGTGCCGGGTCAGCGCCCGGGTGTCCACGCCACTGATGCCCACCACACCCTCAGTGGCGAGACGGTCCTCGAGACCACCGGTGGCCCGCCAGTTCGAGCCGATCCGGGCCGGGTCGCGTACGACGTAGCCGGCCACCCAGATCCGACCGGACTCGTCGTCCTCGCCGTTGACGCCGGTGTTGCCGATGTGTGGCGCGGTCTGCACCACCACCTGACGGTGGTACGACGGGTCGGTGAGGGTCTCCTGGTAACCGGTCATGCCGGTGTTGAAGACCGCCTCACCGAAGGTCTCTCCGACGCTGCCGTACGCCTCGCCGGGGAACGTACGCCCGTCCTCCAGCACCAGGATTGCGGGTCTGCGCTTGACCATTACTTGACAGCCTTTCCGTCCAGGACCGTCGGCTCGCCACGCAGGAAGGTCGCCACGATGCGACCTGGCAGCGTCATGCGGGCGTACGGGGTGTTGCGACTGCGACTGGCCAGCTCCGCCGGATCGATGGTGCGGTGGGCGGCCGGGTCGATCAGGGTCAGGTTGGCCGGCACACCCGGCGCGGGGTCGACCCCGTGCCCGGTGAGGCCGGCGATCCGTGCGGGGGTGCGCGACATCCGCTCGGCGATCAGGTCCCACTCGGGGCCGAGCACGTCCAGCGCGATGGAGAGGGCCGTCTCCAGACCGAGCATCCCCGGTCGGGCGTACGCCCACTCGCACTCCTTGTCCTCCACGGCGTGCGGCGCGTGGTCGGTGGCGATCACGTCGATCACCCCGTCGGCGAGGGCGGCGCGCAGCGCGGCGATGTCCGCGGCGGTACGCAGCGGCGGGTTCACCTTGTAGACCGGGTCGTAGCTTTCCGCCCGTTCGTCGGTGAGCAGCAGGTGGTGCGGGGTCACCTCGGCGGTCACGCGTACCCCGCGCGCCTTCGCCTGGCGCAGCACCTCGACGCTGCCGGCGGTGGAGACGTGGCAGACGTGCAGTCGGCTGCCCACGTGCTCGGCGAGCAGCACGTCCCGGGCGATGATCGCCTCCTCGGCGACCGCCGGCCAGCCGATCAGGCCGAGCCGGGTGGAGACCTCACCCTCGTGCATCTGGGCGCCCTCGGTGAGCCGGGGCTCCTCGGCGTGCTGGGCGATGATCCCGTCGAACGCCTTGACGTACTCCAGTGCTCGGCGCATCAACTTCGGGTCGGCGACGCAGTGCCCGTCGTCGGAGAAGATCCGCACCCGGGCCGCCGAGTCGGCCATCGCGCCCAGCTCGGCCAGTCGCTCGCCGGCCAGCCCGACGGTGACCGCGCCGATCGGCTGCACGTCGACCAGACCGGCCTCGCGGCCGAGCCGCCAGACCTGCTCGACCACGCCGGCGGTGTCCGCCACCGGGGAGGTGTTGGCCATCGCGCAGACCGCCGTGTAGCCGCCCAGCGCGGCCGCCCGGGAACCGGACTCGACGGTCTCGGCGTCCTCCCGGCCGGGCTCGCGCAGGTGGGTGTGCAGGTCGACGAGGCCGGGCAGGGCGACCAGGCCGGTGCCGTCGACGACTGTGGCGTCCGGCGCGGTCAGGCCGGGGCCGACCTCGGCGATCACGCCGTCGCGGATCAGCAGGTCGGTCGGCGCGGCGCCGACGACACTCACGCTGAAGATCAGGTACGCGGTCACCGGTTGTTCCCTCCGAGCAGCAGGTAAAGGACAGCCATCCGCACGGAGACCCCGTTGGTGACCTGTTCGACGATGGTGGAGCGGGGTGAGTCGGCGACCTCGGGGGTGATCTCCATCCCCCGGTTCATCGGGCCGGGGTGCATGACGATCGCGTGCTCGGGCAGCCGGCGCATCCGGGGCCCGTCCAGACCGTAGCGGCGGGCGTACTCGCGCGCGGAGGGGAAGTAGGAGTCGTTCATCCGCTCCCGCTGCACGCGCAGCATCATCACCACGTCCACGTTCGGCAGGACGGAGTCGAGGTCGTAGGAGACGTCGGTGCCGGGCGCGAGGGCGCCCGCGATGTCGACCGGGATGAGGGTCGGCGGGCCGACCAGGGTGACCTTGGCGCCGAGGGTGGAGAGCAGCAGCACGTTGGAGCGGGCCACCCGGGAGTGCAGCACGTCCCCGACCACCGCGACCGACAGGCCGGCGAGCCGGCCCAGCCGGGCCCGCATGGTGTACGCGTCCAGCAACGCCTGGGTGGGGTGCTCGTGGGTGCCGTCGCCGGCGTTGACGACCGACCCGTCCACCCAGTTGGCCAGGCGGTGCGGCGCGCCGGAGGCGGGGTGTCGGACGACGACGGCGTCCGCGCCCATGGCTTGCAGGGTCAACGCGGTGTCCTTCAGGCTCTCACCCTTGGTGACGCTGGACCCCTTCGCGGAAAAGTTGATCACGTCGGCGCTGAGCCGCTTCGCCGCCGCCTCGAAGGAGATCCGGGTACGCGTGGAGTCCTCGTAGAAGAGGTTCACCACGGTCCGTCCGCGCAGCGCGGGAAGCTTCTTGATCTCCCGGCCGGCGACGGTGGCCATCTCGGCGGCGGTGTCCAGGATCTCGGTGGCGGTGTCGGCGTCCAGGTCCCCGCCGGAGAGCAGGTGCTTGATCATGAGGCAGTTCCCCCGTACAGCTTGACCTCGTCCGTCCCGTCGATCTCGGCGAGCGTCACCTTCACGCTCTCGGCGAGCGAGGTCGGGATGTTCTTGCCGACGTAGTCGGCGCGGATCGGCAACTCCCGGTGGCCCCGGTCGACCAGGACGGCGAGCTGGACCGAGGCCGGGCGGCCCACGTCGTTGAGCGCGTCGAGCGCGGCCCGGACGGTGCGGCCGGAGAAGAGCACGTCGTCGACCAGGATGACCCGTTTGCCGTCGATCCCGCCGGGGGGCAGCTCGGTCGGACCCACCGCGCGGGTGGCGTGCCGACGGAGGTCGTCGCGGTACAGGGTGATGTCGAGCACACCGACCGGGACGGCGACGTCCTCGAAGGTGCTGATCCGGTCGGCGAGCCGCCGGGCGAGGGGGGTACCCCGGGTGGGAATCCCCAGCAGCACCGTGTTGGCGGCGCCCTGGGTCTTCTCCAGGATCTGGTGGGCGATGCGGTCGACCACGCGTTGCACGTCGGCGCTGGCGAGGATCACCTTCACCGAGGGTTGTTGCGGTGGTGACGAGCGGGCAGCCTGTGGGTACGCCACGGCGGACCTCCTTCCCCGCCTCACGGGACGGGTCGTTAAAGGATGTCGGGCACCTCCGGCCGGACCGCACAGCGGACCTGGACCGGGGCTTCCGCCACGTTACCAGTGGTCACCGGGGTGATGGCCGGCGGCCACTGACCACCGGGTCAGGTACCGGAAAAGGAGAAAACTCCCCGGACGCTCCGCAACGGTAGGGGCACGACCACTTGACCACGTGTCGCATTCCCCGTACCGTCACGCTCCGTAGCGATCGACGGGAGAACCCCGAGCAGCACTGGGAGTGTCCGAATGCCCTCTGAATACGCCAAGTCTCTGGGCGCCCGCCTGCGCTCCATCCGCCAGCAGCAGGGTCTCTCCCTGCAGGGTGTGGAGGAGAAGTCGAACGGGCGGTGGAAGGCCGTGGTGGTCGGCTCTTACGAGCGTGGCGACCGGGCCGTGACGGTGTCCCGTCTGGCCGAGTTGGCCGAGTTCTACCGCGTACCCGTCTCGGAGCTGCTGCCTGACGGCAGTGGCGTCCGTCACGAGCCCACCAGCAAGATTGTCCTGGACCTGGAGCGGCTCTACGACGAGGCCTCCGAGGACCTGGCCTACGTCGCCCGCTACGCCCGCGCCATCCAGCAGCAGCGCGGCGACTACAACGGCCGGGTGCTCTCCATCCGCGCCGACGACCTGCGGGCGCTCGCGATCGTCTACGACGCCTCACCGTCGGGCCTGATCGAGCGGCTCACCGAGCACGGCGTGCTGGTGGCCGACCCCCGGGCGTTCTTCGCCTCCTGATCTGCCGTTCCACCTGATCTGCCGCTTCACCGAAAGGGCCCGTGCCGGCTGGCACGGGCCCTTTCGGATCAGCTGTGTCCGGTGCGGACGCTCAGCGGGTGGCGTACTCGGCGATGCGGCCGAGCACCCCGTTGAGGAAGCGCGGCGAATCGTCCGTCGACATCTGCCGAGCCAGCTCGACGGCCTCGCTGATCGCCACCGCGTCGTCGATCTCGTCGACGTAGAGCAACTCGTAGACGGCGATCCGGGCCAGATTACGGTCGACGACCGGCATCCGCTCCAGCGTCCAACCCTCGGCGTAGCTGGCGATCAGCTCGTCGATCCGGTTGAGGTGCTCGGCAACCCCCTCGACCAGACCCACCGCGTAGCCGAGGTGCTCCGGCCGGGGCTGCTCGATCCGCTGCACGTAGCCGGCGAGCACCTCCACCGGAGGCTTGTCCCGCAGGTCGGCCTCGTAAAGGACATCCAGCGCCCGCTTGCGCGCCTTGCGGCGCGCCGGCATCTGCTGCTTGGAACCCTCAGCCATCAGGCGCGGCCGAGGTAACGGCCGTCGCGGGTGTCGACCTTGATCTTCTCGCCGGTGGTGATGAACAGCGGAACCGGCACGGTGGCGCCGGTCTCCACGGTCGCCGGCTTGGTGCCGCCGGTCGAACGGTCGCCCTGCAGGCCCGGCTCGGTGTAGGTGACCTCCAGCACGACGCTGGTGGGCAGCTCGATGTAGAGCGGCACACCCTCGTGCTGGGCGACGGTCGCCTCCGCCTCGGGCAGCAGGTAGTTGGCTGCCTCACCGACGGTGCCACCGGGCACGGTGATCTGGTCGAAGGTCTCCAGATCCATGAAGACGAAGTCCTCACCGTCGGCGTACAGGTACTGCATCGTGCGCTTGTCAACGGTCGCGGTTTCGACCTTGGTGCCCGCGTTGAAGGTCTTGTCGACCACCTTCCCGGACAGCACGTTCTTCAGCGTGGTGCGCACGAAGGCACCACCCTTACCGGGCTTGACGTGCTGGAACTCGACGACGGCCCAGAGCTCGCCGTCAAGGTTGAGTACCAGGCCGTTTTTGAGGTCGTTGGTGGAGGCCATTTCCTGCCTTGATCATCAATTGGCGGACAGACCTGGCAAGTCTACAAGCTGCGTCGAATCGGTCGGCCCCCCGTTCGGAGCGCCCAGTCGGTGGGCCCTCAGCGGGTGGCCAGATGGTGCAGAGCGAGACGATATCCGTCGATACCGAGACCGCAGATCACCCCGGTCGCCACCGCCGAGACCACCGAGTGGTGCCGGAACTCCTCACGGGTGTGGATGTTGGAGATGTGCACCTCCACCAGCGGCCCGCGCAGCATGGCGCAGGCGTCGCGCACCGCGTACGAGTAGTGCGACCAGGCGGCCGGGTTGAGCACCACCGCGGCGCCCTCGTCGGCCGCCGCGTGCAGCCAGCCGAGCAGCTCGTGCTCCGCGTCGGTCTGCCGGACCGTCACCGCCAGCCCCAGCTCCCGACCCGTCCTCTCGCAGAGCGCCACCAGGTCCGCGTAGCTGGTCGCGCCGTACACGTCGGGCTCGCGGGTGCCCAGCCGACCCAGGTTCGGCCCGTTCAACACGTAGACCTTCAAGGGGTTGCCACCTCCCGGTAGGCAGCCTCCAGCAACGCGTCGTCGGGGCCCTCCAACATCGCCGGGCGGGCCAGCCCGTCGAGCACCACGAAGCGCAGCCGACTGCCCCGGGCCTTCTTGTCCACCCGCATCGTGGGTAGCAGCTTCGGCCAGGCATCGGCCGGGTAGCTCACCGGCAGGCCCAGCGCGCTCAGCGTGACCCGGTGCCGGTCGGCGGTCGGCGCGTCCAACCGCCCGGCGAGCCGCGCCAGCGTGGCCGCGTACACCAGACCGACAGCGACGGCGTGGCCGTGCCGCCAGCGGTAACCCTCGTTCTGCTCGATGGCGTGGGCCAGGGTGTGACCGTAGTTGAGCACCTCCCGCAGGCCCGACTCGCGCAGGTCGCCGGCGACCACGTCGGCCTTGACCCGGATGGCCCGCTCGATCAGCTCCCGGCTCACCGGCCCACGGGGGTCGGTGGCGGCCTCCGGGTCGTTCTCGATGAGATCCAGGATCGTCGGGTCGGCGATGAAACCGCACTTGACGACCTCGGCCAACCCGGCCGCCAGGTCGACAGCGGGCAGGCTGTCCAGAGTGGCCAGGTCCGCCAACACCCCGACCGGCGGGTGGAACGCGCCCACCAGGTTCTTGCCGGCGGCCGTGTTGATGCCCGTCTTGCCGCCCACCGCGGCATCCACCATGCCCAGCAGCGAGGTCGCCACCGGCACCCAGCGCACACCCCGCAACCAGCAGGCCGCGACGAAGCCGGCCAGGTCGGTCACCGCGCCGCCGCCCACCCCGACCACCGCGTCGGTACGGGTGAAGCCCGCCGCTCCGAGCCGGTCCCAACAGGCGGCGGCCACCTCGATGTGCTTCCCCGACTCGGCGTCGGGCACCTCGATCGGCAGTGGCTCGACGCCGGCGGCGCGCAGGCGTTCGCCGAGCGCGTCCGCGAGGGCCTTGAGCGGAGACGCGTGCAACACCGCCACCCGGGTCGCGCCGGGCAGCAGGCCAGGCAGCGCACCCAGCAGGTCACGTCCCACCAAGACGTCGTACGGCCGCTCGCCGCCGACCGGAATTCGGGTCACCTCGTCCATCGCCGGCAGCCTAGTCCAGCGGGCGGCGCGGGGAGGGCGGCTGTCCACCTGCTGGCCGAGCGGCCCAGT
This sequence comes from Micromonospora sp. NPDC049089, assembly GCF_040648775.1. Taxonomy (NCBI): domain Bacteria; kingdom Bacillati; phylum Actinomycetota; class Actinomycetes; order Micromonosporales; family Micromonosporaceae; genus Micromonospora; species Micromonospora sp. NPDC049089. The sequence continues at coordinate 33,398 of NZ_JBEZEH010000016.1, read as the reverse complement.
CCGCCAACCGGCGGGCGTGCTCGGCCACCGCGGCGCGTAGCGCGTCCGGATGCCGCACGGTGAACGGACAGCCCAGCCCGGCGAGCAGCGCCGCCATCCCGGGCAGGCTCTCCGCTCGGGCCCGCAGCAGCACCCCGTCGGTGGTGGCGGTCAGCTCGGCCACGCTGGGCGGGATGCGGCGGCGGGCGGCGACCAGGTCGGTCTCCAGCACGACCTCCACCTCGTGCCGGTACGGCACGCCGGCCAGCGACCGGGTCACCCAGGCCACCGCCTCGAAGCCGTCGGGCACCGTGAACGTTGCCACGCCGGGCGTCACCGCGCCGATCCGGTCCAGGCGGAAGGTCCGAATCTCCCCGCGTCGGTGGTCGTGGCCGGTGACATACCAACGGCCGGCGTGGAAGACGAGCCCGTACGGGTCGAGTTCGCGCTGCGACCGCTCGCCCCGCCAGGAGCGGTAGTCCAGTGCCACCCGCTGCCGGTGCCGGGCGGCCGAGGCCAGCGCGAGCAGGGTGCCGGACGCTGGCCCGCGCTCCGCCTCGGGGCGGCGCAGGGTGAAGCCCAGGTGTTCCTGGACGGCGGCGAGCCGGTCGGCGAGCGCGGCCGGCAGCACCCGGCGGATCTTCGCCAGCGCGGTGGCGGTGGCGGGCTGCTCGGTGGCGAGCCCGACCCGTTCGGCGACGACGAGGCCGAGCAGCACGGCCACCGCCTCGTCGTCGGTGAGCATCAGCGGCGGCAGCTTGTAACCGGGGTGCAGCCGGTAGCCGCCGTGGCGGCCCCGGTCGGCGGTGACGGGAATGCCCAGCTCGACGAGCGTGGTCGCGTACCGGCGCACGGTCCGCTCGTCCACCCCGAGGTGGCCGGCGAGTTCTGCGGCCGTCGACCGGTGCCGGGTCTGCAGCAGTTCGAGCAGGGCCAGCACCCGCCCCGCGGGATGTGACACGGGCCATTCCTCCAAACCGGGCGGATCCTGTCCGGAATAGATCGTACGGTCTGTCGGTAACCGAGAGAAGGAGCCACAGATGGCGACATTCGTGCTGGTGCCGGGATTCTGGTTGGGTGCCTGGGCGTGGCGGGACGTGACCGTCGCGCTGCGGTCGCAGGGGCACGAGGTCTATCCGATGACGCTGACCGGGGTGGCCGAACGCGACCACCTCGCCGGGCCGGAGGTCGGCCTGGACACGCACACCACCGACATCGTTCGACTGATCGAGGTCGAGGACCTGCGCGACGTACTGCTGGTCGGGCACTCCGGCGGTGGGAAGCCGGTCGCCCAGGCGGTGGACCGCATCCCGGACCGGATCGCCCGGGTCGTCTACGTGGAGAGTGGGCCGTTGCCGGACGGCACGGCACAGTTCGACACGCTGCCGCCGGACGAGCAGCAGCGGCTACGCGAAGCGATCGGCACCGGGCACCTGCTGCCGCCGCCGGCCTGGGACCCGGCCGCCGACCCGACGAACCTGGCCGGCCTGGACGAGCCGACGCTCGCGCTGCTGCGTACCCGGGCCACCCCGCAGCCGCTGCGGACCGCCACCGACCCGGTCCGACGCACCGGCGGGCACCCCGTTCCGACCGCGCTGGTCGCCAGCACCTTCCCGCTCGGTGTGGTGCGGCAGATGATCCAACAGGAGCATCCGTTCTTCACCGGCCTGGCCGACGGCCAGCTGCACGAGTTGCCCACCGGGCACTGGCCGATGCTCAGCGAGCCGAAGGCCCTGTCCGACGTCCTGGACCTGATAGCCCAAACCTGACCCCGCTGCCTTTGCCCCCGCGCCCGCGCCCCCGCCCGAGCCCCGCCGATCTTGCACTTTCTGTTGCCGAGCTGCGATGAATGCCCCTTAAGTCAGAGCAGCAAGTGCAAGATCGGCGCAAAGGGGGGCGCGAGGGCGCGGGGCCTGACGTCAGCGCGGAAGCAGTGCGGCGACGTCCGCGACGACCTGCGCCGGGGCCCGGCCGTCGGTGACCACCGTCTCGGTGGCGACCTCGGCGTAGAGCGGCCGGCGCTGGTCCAGCAAATGCTTGAGGGTGGCCCGTGGGTTGATCGCCAGCAGCGGCCGGCCGGCGCCGAGCCCGACCCGCTTGACCGCGTCAGGCAACTCGACCGAGAGGTGCACCACCCGGTGCCCGATCAGGGCCGCCCGGGTCTCCTCGGCCAGCACCGCGCCGCCGCCGAGGGCGAGCACGCCGGTGGCGCCGGCCAGCGCCGCGGCCACGGCGGCCCGTTCCAAGGTACGGAAGTGCGCCTCACCCTCGTCGATGAAGATCTCCGGGATCGGCTTCCCGGCCATCTGCTCGATGTCGGTGTCGGTGTCGCGGAACTCCACGCCGAGGGTGGCGGCGAGCGCCCGGCCGACAGTGGTCTTGCCGCAGCCGGGGGCACCGACCAGCACGACGACCGGTGCCATCAGCGGATGACCAGCGCGTCGAGGTACCCGGCCAGGTTGCGGCGGATCTCGGCGATCGAGTCTCCACCGAACTTCTCGGTGGCCGCCTCGGCCAGCACCAGCGCCACCATCGCCTCGGCGACGACCGCCGCTGCGGGCACCGCGCAGACGTCGGAACGCTGGTTGATCGCGGTGGCCGGCTCACCGGTGGTGACGTCCACGGTGGAGAGGGCCCGGTTCAGCGAGGAGATCGGCTTCATCGCGGCGCGGACCCGCAGCGGCTCGCCGGTGGTGATGCCACCCTCCAGCCCGCCGGCCCGGTCGGTGACCCGGCGGACACCGGTGGCCGACGGAATGATCTCGTCGTGCGCCTCCGAGCCGCGGGACCGGGCCTGCTGCCAGCCGTCGCCGATCTCCACGCCCTTGATCGCCTGAATGGACATCAGCGCGGTGGCCAGCCGGGCGTCGAGCTTGCGGTCCCACTGCACGTGGCTGCCCAGCCCCGGTGGCACCCCGTACGCCAGCACCTCGACCACGCCGCCGAGGGTGTCGGCGGCCTTCTTCGCGGCATCGACCTCGGCGACCATCAGGGCGCTGGCCTCCGGGTCGAGGCAGCGCAGCGGGTCGGCGTCGATCCGCGCGGCGTCGGACGGCGTGGGACGCAGCCCGGGCTTCGCGGCCACCGGGCCCAGCTCGACGACGTGCGAGACGATCTCGATGCCGAGCGCCTGACGGATCAGCGCCTTGGCCACCGTGCCGACAGCCACCCGGGCGGCGGTCTCCCGTGCGCTGGCGCGCTCCAGGATCGGCCGGGCGTCGGTGTGGCCGTACTTCTGCATGCCGGCCAGGTCGGCGTGGCCCGGCCGGGGGCGGGTCAGCGGGGCGTTGCGGGCCTGCCGGGCCAGCTCGTCGGGGTCGACCGGGTCGGCGGCCATCACGGTCTGCCACTTCGGCCACTCGGAGTTGCCGACCCGGATCGCCACCGGGCTGCCGAGGGTCACGCCGTGCCGCAGGCCGCCGAGCAGCTCGACCTCGTCCCGCTCGAACGACATCCGGGCACCCCGCCCGTAGCCCAGCCGTCGACGGGCCAGCTCGTCGGCGATCTCGGTGGTGGTCACCTCGATGCCGGCCGGCACCCCCTCCAACATCGCGACGAGGGCGGGACCGTGCGATTCACCTGCAGTCAGCCAGCGCAACACAGCGGTCAGTCTGTCACGGCGGGCCACCGACGCGGCGCGCTCCCCGGGGCGTCCCGCCCAGCGGACGCCGCCGCCCGCTGAACAGGACATCCGTTGCTCTGCACCCGCCGCCGCGACAACCCGCGACGCAACCACCGGACGGCCTTTGCTCTGCACCCGCCACTGCGACGCGACACGCGACACGCGAGGCGCGACGGTGGCTCAGATCCCCCGACCGCGCTTGTGCAGGGTGCGCAGCACCGCGTCAGCCCGGACCACCCGACCCGCGACGGCGAGGGCCAGGTAGGCGCGCGGCTCGCGGGGGTTGCTCCGCAGGGTGCGCCGGGCCCAGCGCAGCGCGCCCCGGCGGTCGCCGGAGGCGGCCTGGGCGAACGCGATCTGCCCGGCGACACGGGCCTCGCCGGCCGGTTGACTGGCGAACTCCGGGTAGCGCTGGAGCAGCCACTGCAACGCCTCGGAGATGGTGTCCCACCGCTGCGCGAAGTACGAACGCTTGTGCCAGCGGACCAGCACCGACGGCGTCCGCAGGTTGATCAGAGGCGCGCTGCGCGCCGCCCGCAGCAGGAACTCGTAGTCCTCCGCGTAGCTGCCCGGGATCTCCTCGTCGACCAGCCCGAACCCGTCGCGCAAGGCGGTGGCGCGGATCAGGAAGGTCGACGGGTGCAGCTCCGTCATCCGATCGCGGAGCAGGTCGTCCAGGGTGATCCGGTCCTTGTCGAGCACCCGGTCGACGCTGTGCCCGTCGTAGTTGACCCGGATGCCGCAGCAGACGAACTCGGCGGCCGGGTCGCCGGCCAGCGCCTCGACCTGGGCGGCCAGTTTGCCGGGCAGCCACTCGTCGTCGTCGTCGCAGAACGCGACAAGCTCGCCCTCGGCGGCGAGGGTGCCGCTGTTGCGCGCACCGGCCAACCCGGGGGTACGGACGTTGCGGATCACCCGCACCACGCGGGCCGGGCCGCTCCCCAGCTCGGTCAGCGACTCGTCCGGCACGGACTGGTCGAACACCACGACGACCTCGATCAGGGCCGGGTGCTCCTGTGCCAGGATCGCGCGCACCGCGGCCCGCAGCAGCTCGGGGCGGTCCCGGGTGGGCACCACGACGCTGACGGTCGGCTGCTGGGTCATCGAATCTCCTCCGTACCCGGGCGCGGCCGGGACCAGGCCCGCCACCGGGGTGGGCGCGGGGTCGAACGGGCCACCAGGTCGTCGACGATCTGCCCGACCCGGGCCACCGCCGCCCGTCGTGCCTCGTGTGCCTCCGGGTCGGCGGCCACCGCGTACCGGGACGGGTCGGCCAGCCCGGCGGCCAACGCGTCGTGCAGGGCCTCCCGGGTCTCGCAGAGCGCCACCAGCCCGGCGGCGCCGAGCCGGCGGGCGAAGAGGAGCTGGTGGTTGTCGACGTGCTCACCGCGAGCCGGGTCGCGGGGCACCACGATGGGCAGGTGGCCGTGCCGGCGGGCTTCCAGGATGGTCGCCGGGCCACCGTGGCAGACCACCAGATCCGCGTCGATCATCGCCTGTTGCAACGCGTCGTGGCCGAGGAACGGCACCGCGCCGCTGAGCTGGGGCGCGGTCGTGTGCCCGTGCTGCATGGTCAGCCCGATCGGGCCGGCAGCCTGCGCGTGCCACTGCGCCAACCAGTCGACGAGCCGGTCGAAGGGGTGCTTGTCGGTGCCCACCGCGACCAGCAGTCGGAGCTGGGCGACCGCCGAGCTGTCGCGCTGGCGCGGCAGGCGGGCCGCCTCGGTGCCCGGTCGGGGTTGCGGACGCCGGGCGGTGCCCGTCTCGCCGGTCACAGAAGCGTCCCGACGACTGTCGCCTCGGGGTACTGCCGGCGCTGCTCGTCCCACTGCACGAGCATCGCGGACAGGAAGGGCCGGCAGAGCCGAGCGGTCAACGTCGGGGTGTCGATCCGGTCGTACACCTCGATGTAGACGGTCGGGATGCGCCGCAGCCGGGCCAGCACCACGAACGGCACCGCCACCCCGGCGCCTGTGGTGACCACGGCGGCGACCCGCCGGGCCCGCAGCACCCGCCAGGCCAGCAGCGCGTTGCGCAGCAGGTTCGGCACGTTGCGGGTGGTCGGGTGGTGCGCCGGCACCAGGTCCTCGCCGGCCAGCAGCGACACCGCCTCCGGGGTGTCGAAGGTGACCCAGCAGCGCCGCCACTGTTCGTACCAGGGCCGCAGGGCCAGTAGTTGGGCCAGATGGCCACCGCTGGAGCCGACCAGCAGCAGCACCGGTGCCCCACTGTCGTCGTTGTTCGTGTCCACGCGACTCCCCACAAGTTCGCTTGGAATTTCAGTTCACGCCAGGCAGAAGCAGATCACACGATTCCCGGTCGTTGAATAGCGCGACCGGCCGAGCCGACGATCTCCACAGCGGGCGGTGCGGTGCACCGAACGTCCGAGGTCCATCGATCGTCATCACCACCTGCGATTATGTCGTCACTCTGCGGCGCACCGTCGTCGCCGCGATTCCTCCAGATCAGCCGCTATGTCTTTTCTCGATGACGTCCAAGAGTGCGGGATGCAGGGCGGCGTTCCAGCCCGCGCCCGCGTCGGCCAGCCGCCACGTCCGTAACCACATCTCCACCAGGTACGCGTCGGCGACGAGCCGGCGCTGCGCGGCGTCGAGGCCGAGCCGCTCGCCGTGCCGGCTCAGGTGTCCGTCCACAGCCGAGGCGGCGGCGTCGGCCGGCTCCCCGCGCAGCACGAGGGCCCGCTGGAACGCGTCGTGCGCCAGGTCGAAGCCGACCGGCACGTCCGGCCCGCTGTGCTCCCAGTCCCAGGCGACCAACCGGCCGGCGTGCCAGCCCAGGTTCCACGGCACCCAGTCGCCATGCCAGTGACCGAACTCGACGCTGGTGTCGCCATGCATGCGGGCCAGCGCCGAGACCGCGGCGACCGCCCGCGCACCGGCCGGCTCGGTCGCGGCGGCCCGGCCGGCCTGATCGGCCAGCCGACGCAGGAAGGTCGAGTCGACCAGCGGTCGAGGTGTGCCCTCCGGGCCGCCCCGCCGGGCGACCGCGAGCAGCGCCGCGATCCGCGGCGGGTCGTCCACCGGCACCCCGCGTACCGCCGGGGGCAGCGGCTCGATCACCGCGACCACCTGACCCGCCCACGACGTCTCGGTGAGCAGCCGCGGCGGCGTCGGATGATCGGCGACGCCGACCACCTCGCGCAACGCCCGCAGCGCCGCCGCCTCCGCGCTGACCAGCGCGCGGGTCGCGTCGTTCCAGCCGATCTTCGCGTAGCCGCGCGGACTTCCGTCGGCACTGAAGAGTTGCAGAGTGGGCTTGCCGTTCGGGTCGGGTGGGCGGACCCCGAACGCGGCCAGCAGCGGCGTGTCACCCAGGTCGGCGGAGAGCCGCTCGCTCAGCAACAGCTCCGCGGCCGGCACCCCGGCCGGCACCGAGACGGTCAAGGTGGGAAAGGGCGCGAGCCCCGCCCGACCGAACCGGGCCAGCCCGCCGAGCACCGCCCGCAGCGCGCGCACCTTCGGTGGCCGCAGGGCGTTGTACGCCAACAGGGACGCCGCCCCGGCCCGGGGCGCGCCCAACGGCACCAGGAACCGGGCCCGGGCGACCGACGGCACCACCGCGTACCGGGCCACCGCCTGGTGACCGGCCGGCGGGGCACCCGCCATGGTCAGGCCGACCCGATCGTCCGGGAAGACCGCGCGGCTCACCCAACCCAGGCCGTCCACCCGCGAACGCGGGTCGGTGGCCGGGCCCACCCCTGTCGTCACGCCGCCCGGTCCGCCCAGTCGAGGTCCAGCCCGAGCCGTTGCCGCAACGCGTCGTTGTACGGCCGGTAGTAGTCGGTCAGCTCGGCGCGCACGCTCGGCTCCAACGGTGCCGAGCGCCGATCGTTGTAGACCTTGAAGTTGGGCAGGTCGTACGCCGGCAGACCGAGGAAGTCCAGGGTCCGTCGGTAGGTCGCCCGCGAGTCGCGGTACAGGTCCTCGCTGGGCAGGAAGAGGATCTGCCCGGAGTCGAAGCGCTCCAGCCACGGCTCCAGGTGCTCCAGGTAACGCCCCCGGGCCCGGTACGTGTACCAGTCGTACGGCTCGCTGAACGACTCCGGCTCGGCGATCAACCGCTCCCGCTCCCCCGCCGTGCGTTCCGGCTCGGCGGCGAGGGCGGCGGCGAAGTCCAGTGGTTCGATGCCGTGGGTGCGGCGTTCCTTCCAGTGCGAGTACGCCCGCTCCACCGGGTCCCGCAGCAGCACGATGAGCTTCACCGACGGCATCAGCGCGGAGACCCGCTCCGCGGCGAGCGGGTGGAACATGTACAGCGGGGCGGCCTCACCGACCCGGACCGGCCCGCCGTGCCGCTTGGCCAGGGCCTCGCGCTGCCGCTCGGTCGGGAAGTGCGAGCGGTACCAGGCTTCGCCGCGACCCCAGTGCTCCTCGAAGTAGTGCGCCGACTTGGTGTTCCACGCGGGAAAGAGCCGGGGCACCAACGGGTGCTGGATGAGGTAGTTCCACAGCGAGGTGGTGCCCCCCCGTTTGGTCCCGATGATCAGGAAGTCCGGCAGCGGCCGGCGGTCGCTGGTGCGAACGCCGTAGTCGACGAGCGACTCCCTCACCCGGGTGGTCACCTGGGTCGGAACCAACTGCTTGACCCGGTCACGGATGGACACCACGACGAACCTCACCTGCCTCTCGTCGATGCCGAGGTGGGTTCGGCGGCCGCGGCCGCGTTGTCCCCTCCACGGATCTGCCTCATGGTCCCCCGGATGCCGGCGCGCACCCGGGGCAACGTCAACATGCCGACGCAGCCGGTCAGCAGCACCGCCAACGCCACCGCGAGGCCGGGCAGGCCGCGACCGCCCACCAGCACGCCGGCCCCGGCGGCCAAACCCACACCGGCGATCGTGGCCGCCGCGGCACGCACCATCGCGGCGTCGAACAGCGGCTCCCGAACCACCGACCGGGCGAACCCGGCGGCGGTGAGGTTCTCGGTGGCGATGCCGGCCGCCCAGGCCACCGCAGCGCCCGTCGCGCCGTAGCGGGGAATCAGCCAGAGACCCAGCGAGACGGTCACCGTCAACCCGGCAACGGTGGCGACCAGGTGCAGCCCGCTGCGCCCGCCCATCAGGAGCAGGCTCTGCACGTTGCCCACTCCGGTGTTGACGAGCATCGCCAGCGCCAGCACCGTCATCGCCGGCACACCGGCGGTGAACTCCGGCCCGAACAGTTGGAGGAAGGCCAGCGCGAAGACCGCCAGCAGCAGGTACACCGGCCAGGACAGCACCAGCCCCCAGGTGGTCAACTGCCGGTGCACGGCCGCCGCCGCGGCCCGCTCACCCCGCCCGAGCAGCCGGGACAGCTGCGGCGACACCGCCACCCGCAGCCCCTGCATGGCCAACTGACCGGCCAGCACATACCGGCCGACGGCGCCGAAGACACCGGCGTCCGCCGGCCCGGCCAGCACCGAGGTGAGCAGCACGCCCACCCACATGCTGCCGGCGTCGATGGCCGCCGAGGCGGCCCGGGGCAACGCGAAGCGCCAGAACGTGGACCAGTCGGCGCGGTGCGGACGCAGCGTCGCGCCCCGACCCAGCCCGAGCGGGCCGGCGACGAGGGTGAGACAGGCCAGCAGCGCCAACGCCGCCGGCACCAACCAGCCGGTCATGCCGGCGAGCAGGCCACCACCGGCCAACGCGGCCGCGCCGACCAGCACCGGGCGGGCGACCGGCAGCAGCAGGAACTGCACCCCGACGTACGCCCGGATGGGCCGCACGCAGCGCAGCGCGGCCAGCAGCAGGGTCATGGCGACCACCACCGGCACCGCGGCGAACGTGACGGTGAGCAGAGCATCGCCGCTCGCACCGGAGCCGCGCAGCAGCCGGGGCGCGAGAGCGTCGGCGGCCAGCACGCCCGCGCCGGCGACCAGCAGCCCGGTCAACAGCGGCGGGATCAGCGCCACCGGGAGCACCCGGGCGGCGTCGCCGCGCACGCCGGCGGTGCGGCGGGGCAGAGCCCACATCAGACCGGTCTCCGCGCCGAGCGTGCAGATCGCGGTGGCCACTGTGACGACCCCGATCGCGGCGAAGAACGCTCCCGCGCCGGCCGGGCCGTAGCCGCGGGTGATCACGACCGCCAGCACGAACCCGAACAGGCCACTGGTGGCCGCGCCGAGCAGCCCGGCCACGCCGCTGCGCGCGCTGCGGCGGGTCTCGGCCGAGCCGGTGTCCTCGGCGGGCGACGGCGTCGCCTGATCCTCGGCGGGGGTGGACGTGGGCCGGCCCTCGTCGGCACCGGCCGACGGTCGGGTCGCGGCGGTCACGCGGGCACCGGCGCGGTCCGCGCGGGCGTCGGCGACGACCCGGCCAGCCGGGTCAGCCGTTCACGTTCGGTCAGCGCCATCGCGAAGGCCACAGCGAAGAACGCGACCGCCAGGTTCTGGTTCGCCATGCCGTAGAACGGGACCTGCACGAGGCAGACCACCGGCACCACCGCCAGCCACTGCCCGGCCGCCGACGTCGCCCGTGCGCAGATCACCGCCGCGGCGACGAACCACGCCAGGAAGCAGATCAGCGCGGGTACGCCGTGGCTGAACAGCACCATCCACAACTGCCCCTGGGTGCCGATCGGCGCGGCCGCCGACACCGTGTCGACGTTCACCGGAGCCCCGTAGCCCAACCAGGGCGACTCCTGCACCCGGCGGATCACCTCGGTGTAGAGCGAGAGCCGGTCGGTGTTCGTGTCGCTGGAGTCGACCCGCTTGCTGATCAGCTCGGTGATCGGGATGAACAGGGTGGCCAACCCGCCGATCACCACGACCCCGACGATGGAGGCGGCCACCCGGACGTTGCCGCGCAGGCTGGCCCGCACCCCGAGCACCGCCAGCCCGGCGCCGAGGCTGAGGAACATCGCCCGGTTGAGGGTGAGGAACGCCGGCGCCAGCGACAGCGGCAGCGACGCCAGCAGCGCCCAGCGCAGCAGCCCCTGCCGGCGCAGCATCGCGAAGGCCACCACGCAGGGCAGGGTCATCGCGTAGGCGCTGCCGTAGTTGTTGGTGTACGCGAACGGCGCGGCCGGCCGATAGATCGGGTTGAGCGATCGGGCGCTGTATTCAGCGGTGGTGAGGTGCACCATGTCCTGGATGAACGGGGTGCCGGCCACCCCGCCGGGCAGCAGCACCTCCATCGGGGTCGTCATGGCCAGCCGGGGCACGAGCACCCCGAGCCAGCCCAGTGCCACCAGCCCGAACCAGAACGCGCAGAGCGGGGTGAGCACCGCCACCAGGCTGGCACGTTCCCGGGCGGCCGCGTAGACGTAGACGCCGACCACCAGCGCGGTCAGGTAGAAGGCCAGCCGCAGGGCGAACGTGAGCAGCGAGGCGGGCGACGACAACTGGGTGGCGCTGACCACCACGATGGCGAGGAAGAGCAGCCAGATGCCGGCCGCCGGCGGCAGCGGCACGCGCCCCCGGGTCAGCAGCAACGCGAGCAGCAGCGCGCCCAGCAGCGGCCAGCCGAGGTAGAACGCACCGAGCAGCCACCAGAGCGGCACCAGGCCGAACATCAGTGACAGCGGCCAGAGCGGCAGGTGCGGCGGCGCGGACGGCGGCACCGGCGCGGGCTCCTGCGGAGCGCCTCCGGGTGGTGGTTCGGTCGCCGGGGCGCGGGTCACCGACACGCTCAGGCCCGACCGTTTCGGGTAAGGACGAAGCCCAGCGGGGTGACCCCGGCGGCGCGCAGCCGCTCCACCAGGCGTCGCAGGTCGCTCTGCCGGGTGCGGTCGCGCTCCACGACCACCACCGCGCTGCCCTGCCGGGCCACGGCCACGCCACGCTCGTCGGACTCGGCCGGCGGGGCGTTGAACAGAACCAGGCCGTGGTCGGCGCCCTGCCGCCAGGTGCCGAACCGGACACTGCCCACACCCACGACAACCTCGTCGGGGGTGACGACGCGACTGTTCTCCGGGCGGGCGGACGCCACTCTCGGCAGCGTCAGGGTGGCGTCGGGGTCGGTGGACGGGCGGGCGCCGGGCGGGTGCGGGGAGGGCCGACGGGCGGGCGTGCTCTCCGTGGTGGCACCGGCGGCCGGTGTGCTGCCGGCCGGCCGGGGCTTGGGCACCAGCGGGCGGGACGGGTCGATGGGCAGTCGCCCCCGGTCGGCGAGGACGCTGGCCCGTAGCCGGTCGATCCGTCCGCTGTCGTCGGCGACGAAGACCTCCCGGCCGTCGACGGCGAGCGCCACGGCGAGCCCGGCGGTGAGCGGGGTGGCGTCCTCCCGGGCGGTGACCAGGGCCACCCGGGCCGGCTGCCGGACCCGCTCGGCGACCGCCATCGCCACGTACCGGATGTCCGCGTCGACCGCCCGGGGGCTGCCCCGGAACGCCGGCCGGCGCACCGTGCCGAGCAGCGGCAGGCCGGAGGCCTCCCGGCCGTCGGCGACCGAGCGGACCCGCCGGTCGGTCGACTCCCAGAGGTACGCCAGGACGACGCCGACCAGCGCGCCACCGAGCAGGCCGGCGACCAGGTAGAGCGGCCGGTGCCCGGCGGAGGTGACCAGCGCCTTTTCGGCGGTCTGGGTGACCCACCCGGGGTTGACGTCGACCGCGGCGATCTCGGTACGGGCGGCGTTGAGCTGGGTGAGCTGGTTGTTGATCCCGGCCAGTTCGGCCACCAGCGCGTCACCGGCGGCGCTGTCCTTGGCGGTGTTCGCCCGCTTCTGCAACGCGGTCTGCTGGGCGGCGACCTTGGTGATGCTGGCGTCGTAGGAGCGCAGCATCTCGGCGCGCTGCTGCTCGTACATGGTCCGGCGCACGCTCAGGTACGCCTCGGCGGCCCTGTTGGCGCTCTGCACCGCCTGGTGCGCCTCGCGCGCCTGGTAGGTGAAGCGCAGGATCTGCCCACCGGTGGGCACCTCGACCTCGAGCGCGTCACGGATGTCGCGCGGGTCGCCGCCGGCGAATTCGGCGAGCTGCTGCACCACCTCGGTGCCGGTGGCGATGCCGCTCTCCACGTTCATGTTGACCGCGCGGTCGGCGCCCGCGCCGCTGGGGGTGAAGGCGTCTGTCACGACCGGCCGGACCGCGACCACGGCGCTCGCGGACAGCGCCGCTGGGACCAGCAGCACGTAGCCGAGCGCGGCGAGCAGGCCGACCATGGCGACCGCCGCGACCAACCGCAACCGGTGCATCGGCACCCGCAGCAGGTCGGTCAGTGTCACGGCACGTGAGGTGCCGGAGGACGAGCCGTCCGTGGGCCAGGGGGCGGGCGCTGCATCAGTCATGGAACTTCTTCACCGTCTGTTGAGGATTGCCGACGACCACGACGCCGGGCGGTACGTCCGTGCGGACCACAGTCGCCGCGCCGACGACGCTGTCCCGCCCGACCCGCACGCCCTTCAGAACCAGGGCGTGCGCACCGACCCAGACGTTGTCCTCGAGAACGATCGGAGCACGGGTGAGCGGGCCGGGCGGTGCGTGCCGCTGCTCGGGGGGCAGGTTGTGGAAGTCGTTGTCGAGCAGCTCGCAGTCCGACAGGAGGCACCGGTCCCCCACCGTCACCGACGTCCAGGTGCCGATCCAGGTGGCGTTGAGCAGACAGTCCGCGCCGACGCGTACCTCGCCGGGACCGGCGAAGCGGACGAGTTTGTTCAACCGGGTGCGGTCACCGATGGTGACCCGCACACCGCGCCGCAACCGGATCCGGCCACGGATCTCCACGTTTCGACCGAGCGTCAACCGTCGGTAACGGAGCTGATACCAGCCGCGTTTGACCGCGAAGACCAGACGCACCGCGCGTCTCGTTCGGATGCCACCGGCGCCGAGCAACGACCCTCCCCCACCGTCGCGGGGCGGGGGGGGGGGGGGGGCGGGCCCCCCCCCCCCCCACCCACA
>NZ_JBEZEH010000016.1:0-19948 GCF_040648775.1 Micromonospora sp. NPDC049089 | reverse complement strand
GGCGGCGGTGGGTACCCGCCACCGGCCCAACGTGAACAATCTACCGATGCTCCGTTACGAACGGTTGACCCTTACTGTACGGAGAAGAATGTCGATGGGGTAGACCAGGACAACTCGGGCGTCGCGCTGCTGATGACCGTCGCCGTGGTGCCGTTGACTACCGCCGTCGGCGCGGCCGTCGGGTCGAATGGCACGCTCCGCAGAGTGCCGTCGGTGGAGCCGTAGACGATCCGGCCGCCCACCCAGGCCATGCCCCGCACCGTGGACCAGGTCACGCCCGTGGTCGGCAGGGCGAACTCGGTGGCACCGAGGTAGTTGCCGTCGATCTCGAAGTACCGGTAGTAGAGGTTGTTGGCCCCGGTACGGGTGTAGTAGAGCCGGCCGTCGAGGAAGAAGGCACCGGTCAGCAACGCCGGGTTGTACCAGTCGTTGTAGCCGGACGCCTCCCACGGCGAGCCGATCGCGCCCCCGTTGAAGAGCGAGATGTCGATCCGACTGCCGGTGGGCGTGCCGGCCACCGTGTGCGACCAGTAGATCCGGTCGTCCACCCGCCACGTCGCGCCGGCCGCCGTGTACGTGGGCTGGCTGACGCTGGTCGCGGTGCCCAGCTCGGTGCCGTTGAACGGCACCTTCGCCACGGTGCCCGAGGCGGTGCCGACGTAGAGGTTGCCGGTGGTGGCCGACGGCGGGTTCTTCGCGGTGAAGGTGCGCCCGCCGGCGAGCGGGAACATACCGAGCCGGCCGTGGTACTCCTCGCCCATGCCATCGGAGTTGTGCCCGAAGTAGAGGCCGTCCGAGCCGCGCCAGAGCACCGGCACCGACGAACCCCAACTGCTGGTGCCCGACGGCATCGAGGCGCTGCCGCTACGGCGTGGGTTCCAGTTCACCGGCATGCCGGTCGCCGGAGTGACGGCGGCGATGCCGAGCCGGTCGATCGCGCCCGAACCCGCGTTGTCGCTGGCGTTCGGGTTGTTCAGCCAACGGAAGTGCCCGCCGAGGTAGATGACGTTGTCCGCGACCTCGACCGAGGTGATGGTGTCGTTGCCGGTGAAGTCGACCCAGGTCGCGAGCAGGCCGCTGCCCCGCGCGGCGGTCTCGAAGCGGACCAGGGCGTCGCAGTACGCGGTCGGCCAGCCGGCGCCGCCGTTGGTGCCGACCACGAACCAGCTGCCGTCCTCACCGAACTTCACGTCCTGCACGTAGTGCACGAAGGTCGTCGGCGAAGCGCACGGCGGGGTGAACTTCTCGGTGCTCCAGTCGAGCAGGGTGGGAGTCCCGGAGACGTCCACCAACGCCATCTGGTTGCGCGGCAGGTCGTTGACGAGCGTGAAGTTGCCGCCGACGACCAGGGTGCCGCCGTCCGGCGCGACGTCGATGGTCCAGACGTACGACGTGGTGCCGTGCCGTCCCACAGTGGCGTCGATGCTGAAGCTCGGGTCGATCGCGCCGGTGGTCGCGTTGAGCCGGCCCAGACCGGCGTGCGCGGTGCCGTTGAGCCAGTTGAACGCGCCGGCCACGTACAGCCAGTTGCCGTGCAGCGCCAGGTCACGGACGGTGCCGCCGTCGGAACGCCCGACCCAGCTGTCGATGATCGCGCCGGTCGACGGGTTGAGCGCCACCAGGTTCTTCCGGGAGACGCCGTTGACGTTCTTGAAGGTGCCGCCGACGATCAGCGTGCCGCCGGGGCCGGCGAGGAGCGTGTTGACCGCGCCGTCGAGCACCGGCAGGAAGGTGGTCGACATGGTGCCGGTGGTCCGGTCGTACGCGAAGAGGTAGCGCTGCGTCACCCACGCGGAACTCGCGGTCTGCCGGAGCTGGGTGAAGCTGCCGCCGACGAAGACCGTGTTGCCCACCTGCGCGAAGGCACGGGTCTCACCGTCTCGGGCGTGCGGGGTCGTGTCGGCGGGGTTCGCCGACACCAGAGTCGCCGTGGCCGGGACCGGTACCACAGCGGCCGACGCGGTCGTGGGCACGCCCAGAGCTGCGGCGATGATCGCCAACGCGACCATCCCCGCCCGAGTACGACGTCGTCCTGCAAAACGCCACAAGTGCGAGAGTTTGGGCACGCTGCGCCTCCAGATTGGATGAGAACCCGAGGTAGCGTGCCTCGTCCAGCCTGGTAAACAAAATCCGCCGATTGGGCGGTGCATGAATCCGCAAGCCGACAGAACGCCGGAGGATCGGCTGTGCGATCCCCGGCGAACGTCGTCCGGTCAGCCCATTTCGAACGTCAGCGGTTACCTCCGGTGGGTTGCCGCAGGTAGGGGTCCTGGCCGGCCTTCGCGAAGCCGGCCACCGCCGCGGCGTCGTGGTTCATCGTCATGTCGCAGGTCGACGTGCGGCTGGTCATGCCGGCCGAGTTGAAGTAGATGGCCGCCTTGATCTTCGGGTGCTCCTTCAGCGCCGCCGGGAAATCCTGGAACCAGCGCTGCTTGGCGCCCAGGTCGGCGGAGTTGAAGTTGGTGCCGAACTCGGCGAGCATCCGAGGCTTGCCCGCGCCGATGCCGTTGTCGTCCAGCCACCGGTAGAAACCGCCGACCGTCGTGCTCGGGCTCTTCCACACCGTGCTGCCGTTGCAGACGTGGAAGTTGTACGGGTCGTAGGCCACCCAGTCGACGTACCGGTCACCCGGGTACAGGCCGGCGTACCGGGAGTAGTGCCCGGACCAGCCCATCATCGTCCAGACCCAGACCGCGTTGGTCGCGCCGGCGCTGGCGAACCGCTCGTGGACGTAGCGCCAGGCCCGGACGAAATCGGCGTCGCTGCCCTTGTTCGGCTCGTCCTCCGGCTCGTGGTCGAATCCGATGAAGACCGGCACACCGGCGGCCTTGATCCGGCCCGCGACCGCGTCGATGGTGCCGTCCTGCTTGCCGCCGTAGACGTCCGACCACTTCAGGGTGGTACCTGCGGAGAAGTCCCGGGACTCCCAGGCGAAGAACATCAGCCGGCCTTCGCGCATCTGCTGCTGCTCGTACATGTCGGGGAAGGCGCCGTTACTGCCGGCGTTCGAGAAGTCGTGGTAGCGGTGCACGATGTCGAACTTGCGCCCGACCTGAGTCTCCACATCGGTGACAGCCTTGCCGTGGTCCCAGCCGCCGGCCGCACCGGCGGGCGAATACATGCCCCACCAGGCGCCACAGGACGGGACGAGCTTGTCCGAGACGGAACCACACTTGCCGGACGGAACGGTGCCGCTGGCGCTCGGGGTCGCCGTCCGGGTCGGGGCGATGGTCGGCGACGGCTTCGGCGAGGCGGTGGTCGGCGACGCGCTCGGCGACGGCGGCGGTGCCGGCCGCGTGGACGACGGCGGCGACGGCCGGGACCCGAGGTCGTAGCTGATCAGCAGGCTGGGCCGCAGGTCCGGGTTGCGATTCTCGACCGACGCCCAGTAGATCCGGCTCTCCAGGCCGCTCTGCGCCAACGAGACCGTCCAGGTGCCGTTGCCGGTGACCAGTTTGGAGACGTCCCACTCGTTGAAGCCCTTGGACACGCTGGTCACGCTGTCCAGTGCGGCACCGGCCGACGTCAGCGGCGGCCGCGACTCGCGGGCGCTCAGCGGCGAGGCGTGCGCCGTCACCGTGGCGGGGAACTGCTGCCAGGCGTGCACCCGCAGCGTCGCCCGGATGTTGACCGCGGTGGACGGCACCGTGGTCACCGCGAACTCGATGACCGCCTCGCGGCCACCGCGCGGGTTGCCGTCGCACCGCGTCGCGCAGGTGGCCAGCGTCGACTTGGCCGCGTTGTCACCGTCCTGCGACACCGCGGTGGCGGTGGTGTCGGCCGCCGCCCGGATCGACAGGTCGTCGCTGGCGAGCAGCGGCATCATCGTCGCCACGATGCCGGCCACCACCGAACCGCCGACCACGCCGATGGCAATCGCCTTACGCCGGGGCCCGGAGCGGAACCGGGCGATGCGGTGCAGTCCGTGCCTGGTCAAGGAAACTCCCTGTGTCTGCGTCCGTAACGGTGAGCAGCGTATCGATGACCAGGACATGTGGCAGGTAGGACAGTTTTCCGTAAGCGCGTCTTAACCGTCAGCTAAGGAACCGCCTCGGGGAAATCAGGGCCTCTGGCCAGGGACGCGACCGAAGCCCGCCACACACCTTGCCCGTGGAGCACGCGCGCAGTCAACGGAACCAGTGGAAAGCTGCCGCCTCCAGGACGTTGCGGCTGCCTGTTCGGTCCGTCAGCCGGCGCGAGCGGCAGTCAGCGCGGCGGCCATCGCCGCCGTCGGCGCGGTCACGCCGGTGAACTGTTCGAACTGCCCGACCGCCTGGGCCAGCAGCAGATCCAGACCGGAGACGATCCGGCAACCGGCCGCGTCGGCGGCCGTCGCCAACGGCGTCGGCCACGGGTCGTAGAGCGCGTCGAAGACCACCGCGCCCGGCCGCCAGGCCACCGCTCCGGCAAGCGGGTCGGCCACCCCCTTCGGCACCGTGGAGACGACCACGTCGGCGGTGCCGAGCCGCCGGGGCGCGTCGGCCCACGAAGCGGGTGTCAGCGCGACACCCACCGCGTCCGCCACCGGGCGCAACTCGTCGACCGCCTCGGGTCGGCGGGCCACCACCGTCACCGACGAGCAGGCCAGGTGCGCGGCGGCGGCGAGCGCGGCGCGGGCCGTCCCGCCGGCGCCGAGCACCGCCACGGCGGCACCGGCTGTCACACCGGCGTCGGTGAGCACCCGCACCATGCCGGCGACGTCGGTGTTGTCCGCGTACCAGGAGCCGTCCGGACGGCGTACCAACGTGTTGGCCGCACCGACGGCGGCGGCGACCGGCGACGCGGCGTCGGCCACGGCGAGCGCCGCCTCCTTGCCCGGCATGGTCACCGACAACCCGGCCCACTCCGGGCCCAGGCCGGCGACCAGATCCGGCAGCTCCGCCGCCGCGCACTCGATCCGGGTGTACGACCAGCCGGTCAGCCCGGCGGCGACGTAACCCGCCGTGTGGATCACCGGGGAGAGGGAGTGCGCGATCGGCTTGCCCAGCACCGCGGCCCTACGGCTCGCCTCGGTCACCCCGCACCACCCAGCGCTGCTGTCGTGTTCCGCATCACGTCTCCGTCCTCACGGACCCTCGGATCGACCCTACCCAGCAGGCAGATCGAGCCACCAGAGACCCACTGTCGAGGACCACGCCCGGAGGCGGCCAGCGCTTGACGCTCATCGATGGGAGTGAAAGCATTTCGGCGACGGTACGACCGATCTGAAAATGGGGGGGGACCCTTGAACAAACGCATTCTGCGTGCCCTGGTCGCAATTGCCGCAGCCTTCAGCCTTTCGCTGATGATCGGCGCGCCCGCCAAGGCGGACGCCGCAGCGGGCAGCTGGTCGGACAACCACGAGCTGTGCAATTCCAGCTCCTGCGTGCGCTCGGGCAACATCGTGCGGCTCTGGCAGGCCATCGTCTGGGCCGACGACCTGAGCGGCACCGTCGGCACCAGCTTCATCGACGGGGAGTTCGGCTCCAACACCGCCGCCAAGACCAGGACCTGGCAGGACGTGATGAACATCGGCATCGACGGCTCCGTCGGGCCGCAGACCTGGGGCAAGGCGTACGGCGCTGTCAACCGCAACACCGGGTTCGACACGAGCACCCAGACCGGCTACTTCTACTACGGCTACAACCGCACGTTCGGTCTGCGCAAGCAGAACAGCAATGGCGTGTGGACGTTCCTCAACCCCCGCACCGGTACGTGGACCGGCACGAGTCACTGACAATGACGCAGTAATTGCGCGTCAGGACTGAAACGTAACGGCTCCCTTCCCGGCGGCGACCACGATTGCGGTCGCAATGGGAAGGGAGCCGTTACGGCGTGATTCGGCCGGTCAGATGATGCCGGCCTCCCGAGCCTTGTTCTCATTGCGCTGGTGCTGTTCGTACGTCTCAGCGAATGCGGAGTGGCCCTTGTCGTCGATGGCCACGAAGTAGAGCCACTTGCCGGTCGGCGTGTCCATCGCGCCTTCCAGGGCCTGCTTGCCCGGGTTGTTGATCGGGGTCGGGATCATGCCCGGCAGCTTGCGGTTGTACGGGTTCTTCGGGTCGTCCAGCTCGGCCGCCGTCATCTGCTTGGACGACTTGGTCGGCTTACCGATCGACTCCAGGTAGTAGTTGACGGTGACGTCCATCTCCAGGCAGTTGCACGGGAACTCGCCGTACGCGCGGTTGTAGGCGACCCTGGCGACCTTCCCGAGGTCGTCCTTGTTGCCCGCCTCGGCCTGGGCCAGCGAGGCCACGATCAGCGCCTCGTACGGACTGACCTTGCGTTCCTCCTGCACCCGGTCGGCAAACTTCATCTCACCGGTCACCGACAGGAAACGGTTCACCATCAGCTTGAGGATGCTCTCGGCGGTGGACTTCGGCGGGATCTCGTAGGTGTCCGGGAAGAGGAAACCCTCGATGGACTTGACGCTCTTCTTGCCGTCACCGCGCGTGTACCACCAGTCCGGGACGCCCAGCCCTTCCGGGTCCTTCGCGGCGGCCTGGAAGTCCTTGACCGGGATCTTGGTCTTCTCGGAGAGCAGCTTGTAGATGTTGAAGCTCGTGCGGCCCTCGGGGATGGTCAACCCGTTGACGATCTTGTTCTTCAGGTCGAGCATCGCGGTCACGGCGTTCGCGCCGCTCATCTGCTTGCGCAGCTTGTACGTGCCCGGCTGGATGTTCTTGCTGCGCGAGTTGGCCTCGGCCGCCTCGATGAACGCCTTCTGGCTCTTGACCACGTCGGCCGCCACGAGGGCGTCGGCCATGTCGGCGAGCAGCGCGCCGCTCTTGATCTCGACGGTGATCTCACCAGCCCCGCCACCGTCGTAGTCGGGGGTGACGAAGTAGTTCTGGATACGGTCGAAGCCGTAGAACGCGCCACCGCCGATGCCGCCCAACAGGAGCAGGGCCATCAGCAGAGCCAGGAACGTCTTGCCCCGGCCGCCGCCGGACCCGCTCTTGCGCTTGCGGAAGCCGCGCCGGTGCCGACCTTTCTCCCCCCGCTCCGCATCGTCGAACCCAAGATCCAGATCGTCGATCATTACGTCCGCCTCCGCTGCGCGTCCAGCCAGCTCTGCAGGATCTCCACCGCGGCCGCCTGATCGACAACCGCACGTTGACGTTTACCTCGGACGCCACGCTCGGCAAGCCTACGAGAAGCGACCACGGTCGACATCCTCTCGTCAGTGAGCGTTACCGGGACAGGCGCTATCACATCGACCAGTCGGTCAGCGTACGCCTTCACATGGACGGCCGCAGGGCCATGCTTGCCGGCGAGATTGACCGGAAGACCGACGACAACCCCGACGGCCTCGTGCTCGGCCACCAACGCGGCCAACTCGGCGAGGTCACTCGGCACCGCGTCCGGCGCCGCCGTGAGATCGCGGGCCAGCGTGACCAGCGGCGTTGCCAAGATCCCGTCCGGATCCGAGCGGGAGATGCCCACCCGCACCTGACCAACATCCACACCGATCCGCACACCGCGCGTCAGCTCAGCCACCGACGGTCACCCCCGACCGGGTACGAACCAGGGCGGACCAATCGGCCCGCCCTGACTCACAGTGATGATCGGTCACGCTTCAGTAATCGCCTTCTCGACGGTGAGCAGCAGGTTCGGCGCCTCGGCCGCGGGCAGACCGCCGCCCTGGGCCAGATCGGGGCTGCCACCGCCGCGCCCGGAGAACGCCGCCTTCACCAGATCCGACGCGGCCAGGCCCCGGCTGCGCGCCGCCGCGTTGACCGCGACCACCAGGGACGCCTTGCCGTTCGACCGCGCCGCCACCGCGACGACCGCCGGCCGCGCCGGGTCGATCTTGCCGCGGATCTCCTGAGCCAGGGTGCGCACATCGTTACCGGCCGCGCCCTCCGGCGCCTCCGTGCCCACGTACGCGACCCCGCGCACGTCCTTGGCCTGCGCCGCGAGCGCCGCCGCGCCACCCAGCACCAACTGGGCACGCAGCTTCTCCAGCTCCTTCTCGGCGTCCCGAAGCTGGGTGACGGTCTGCTCCACCCGGTCGGCGACCTGATCGTTGGGCACCCGGTACAGCTCGGCCAACCGGGAGACCAACAGGTGCTCCTTGGCCAGGAAGCCGAAGGCGTCCATGCCGACCAGCGCCTCCACCCGGCGGACACCGGAGCCGATCGACGACTCGGAGAGGATCTTCACGAGGCCGAGTTGGGCCGAGCGGGCCACGTGCGTGCCGCCGCACAGCTCCCGGGCGTAGTCACCCACCTCGACGACCCGCACCTCCTCGCCGTACTTCTCGCCGAAGAGCGCCATCGCGCCGATGCGCCGCGCCTCCTCCAACGAGGTGATGAAGGCGTGCACCTCCAGGTCGGCCAGCAGCACCTCGTTGACCTGCTGCTCCACGTCACGCAGGACGCTCGGCGACACCCCCGTGGGGGTGTTGAAGTCGAACCGGAGCCGACCCGGGGCGTTCAGCGACCCGGCCTGCGTGGCCGACTCCCCGAGGAAATTGCGCATTGTCTGGTGCACCAGGTGCGTGGCGGTGTGCGACCGGGAGATCGCCCGACGCCGAGTCGTGTCGATCTCGGCGAAGCCGGCCTCACCGGCGCGTACCTCGCCCCGGATCACCCGAGCACGGTGCACGATCAGACCGGGCACCGGCTGCTGCACGTCGAGCACCTCGACCTGCCCGCCACCAACCGTGATCATGCCCTGGTCGGGCTGCTGCCCACCGCCCTCGGCGTAGAACGGGGTGGTGTCCAGCACCAGCTCGATGGTGTCGCCCTCGGTGGCCGCCTGGCGCGGACCGTCGGCGCCGAGCAGCGCCCGCACCGTCGACTCGCGGGACACCTCGCTGTAGCCGGTGAACGTGACCGGGCCACCCGAGTCGAGCACCGACCGGTACGCCGACAGGTCCACGTGCCCGGTCTTGCGCGCCTGCGCGTCCGCCTTCGCCCGGGTCCGCTGGTCCGCCATCAACCGGCGGAAACCCTCGTCGTCGACGGTGAGACCCTGCTCGGCCGCGATCTCCAGGGTCAGGTCGATCGGGAAGCCGTACGTGTCGTGCAGCTGGAACGCCTTCGCCCCGGACAGAGAGCTGCCACCCGCCGTGCGGGTCTCCGCGATCGCGGTGTCCAGGATCGTCGTACCCGCCCGCAGCGTGGACAGGAACGCCTCCTCCTCCGCGTACGCGTAGTCCGCGATCCGGTCGAAGTCAGTCGCCAACTCCGGGTACGACGGCGCCATGCAGTCCCGCGCCACCGGCAGCAGCTCGGGCAACGCCCGCTCCTGCCACCCCAGCAACCGGATCGACCGGATCGCCCGACGCATGATGCGCCGCAACACGTACCCACGGCCCTCGTTCGACGGGGTCACCCCGTCACCGATCAGCATCAACGCCGTCCGCACGTGATCCGCGATCACCCGCAACCGCACGTCGTCCGGGTGCGACTCACTCGCCACGTGCCCCGAGTGCGCCCCGTACCGCTTCCCGGTCAGCTCGGCCGCCCGCGCCAGGATCGGCCGGACCTCGTCGATCTCGTACAGGTTGTCCACACCCTGCAGGATCGACGCCATCCGCTCCAGGCCCATGCCCGTGTCGATGTTCTTCGCCGGCAGGTCACCCAGGATCGGGTAGTCCTCCTTGTTGGTGCCCGGCCCGCGCTCGAACTGCATGAACACGAGGTTCCAGTACTCCATGTACCGGTCCTCGTCGACCGCCGGGCCACCCTCACGCCCGTACTCCGGGCCCCGGTCGTAGAACAGCTCCGACGACGGACCACACGGCCCGGGAATGCCCATCGACCAGAAGTTGTCCGCCTTGCCCCGACGCACGATCCGCTCCGCCGGCACACCCACCGACCGCCAGATCTCGTACGCCTCGTCGTCGTCGAGGTAGATCGTCGGCCAGATCCGCTCCGGATCCAGCCCGTACCCACCCTCGGCGATCGGCTTCGTGGACAACTCCCACGCCAGCGGAATCGCACCGGCCTTGAAGTAGTCACCGAAGGAGAAGTTGCCATTCATCTGGAAGAACGTGCCATGCCGGCTCGTCTTACCGACCTCGTCGATGTCCGGCGTGCGGATGCACTTCTGCACACTCACCGCCCGCTGGTACGCGGGCGTCTGCTGACCCAGGAAGTACGGCACGAACTGCACCATGCCGGCATTGACGAACAGCAGGTTCGGATCGCTGATGGCGGGCAGCGGAGCGGACGGCACCACGGCGTGCCCATTCGCCTCGAAATGCGCGAGGTACCGCCGCTTGATCTCCGCCGTCTTCATCGCTGGTGTTCCTCCGGAAAGATTTCTCGATCGCCGATTCGCGGGTCTTCCCGCAGATCGGCGAACTTGTCGTCGAACGCCTCGCCCTGGGCGAACGCGTGGTGGATCTCCTGCTCGCGTTCGGCCATCCCGACCCGGACGTCCTCCACGAAACTACGCAGCGACTCGACGAGCCCGCCAGCGGATTCCGTCAACGAGCTGGCGATACCCGCCGGCGTGTACGCCTGCGCGGTCCGGGTCGCCTTGCGGACCACGATCACACCGACGGCCACCCCGATGCCGAGCCAGAACAAGCGCCTCATGTCCCGCTACCTCCTGGTGCGCCGGGCCGGTCAGCTGTTGCCGCGTCGCGCGGCCCGTCGCTGCTGCTTGATGGTGTCGCGTACCTCGCGCTCGGTCTCGGCGTGCCGGCGGCCGGCGGCGGCCTTCCGCACGCCGTAGCCGAACGCGGCCACCTTCACCAGGGGATTGGCGGCCGCGGCGGAGACCACGGTGGCCAGGTTGGCGACGTTGGCGGTGACGTTCTGCGCGTGGCTGGTCATGGTGTCGACCTTCGCCAGCTGGAGATTCACACCGTCGAGCGAGATCTGCACCTGCTCCAGCGCGGTGTTGACGTTCTTCACAGTGGTGTTCACGTCACCGAGCAGCGGTGCGGTCCGATCGTTCAGGTCGTTGATCATGCGGGTGGTGGCGTCAACCGTGTGCCGCAGCCGCAGGATGGGCAGCGTCAGGATGAGCACCAGCACCGCGAACGCGGATGCCGCGATCAGCGCCGCTATCGCTCCAATGTCGCCCACGCCTGTCCTCCTCAAGCAGAGTTCCGCAGGACCCGACGTCCCCGGAACGCACAACCATGCCACCCGTACCGGCCGCCGAGCCGTCGGCGCTCACCGGTAGCGGGCGTGCCCGCCAGCCCCAGACCCTACCGTCCGTGATGGAGACCGGCTCAGGACGGTGAGGGTGTCAGCTCACCCAGCGGATCCGCACTGACCGTCGGGAACGGATCCTCACCGGTCAGTGACGGGTCGGTGGTCGGCTGCGGCCTGGTCCGCTCGTCGTCGATCGCATTGCGCACCTTCACCGACACCAACGAGCCGGTGCACTCAGTCGCAGCGGCCGACGGGTCGCCGGACGGCACGGTCGCCGGCTCGCCGTCCACCGGCGGCGGCACACAGGTCGGCTCGCGTACCCACAGGTCGAGGGTCAACTCGTCGCGACGCCAGCAGGTGTAGCTGCCCTTCGTCTCCTGCTCCGGGCAGCGGCTCACCTTCCACGGCTGCCACCCGTCCCGCCGCAGCGCGTCCTCGTAGACCTGTGCCGTCTCCTTGGGCGCCTTCTCCGAGGTCACGGTGCGCTCACGCAGCCGGCAGTCGAGCAGGCACCAGCGGCTGCCGCTGACGTCGTCGACCGTCTTCGCGGCCGCCCAGGCGGGCACGCCGAGCTGGTCCAGGTTGTCGAAGACCGGGTCACGGCTCAGCGTCCGGAGCCCGAAGAAGAGCGGCACCGCGCCGAGCAGCACGACGCTGACCAGCACCAACACCGCCGCACGCAGGCGACGTCGTTCACGGGTCTGTCGGCGTTCCTCGGAACGGGCATTCGGTGCGGCGTCGTCGTCCGGCGCGTCCTGACCGGCCGAGCGCAGCGCCGGCCCGTCGGAGGGCTCCGGTTCCGGCCGGTCCACCGGGCCGGCCGCGGCGGGCACCGCGGCGGCGGCGCGGGCCACGCCGACTGGCTCGCCGGCGCGTCCGGGCGGCGGCACGGGCGCGACACCGCTCGGCTCGGCACGGCCGGGCTCCCGGTTCGGCGGCAGGGCGCGGCCGGCGGCGCGGTCGGCCGGCATGGGTCGCCCGGCCGGCGCAGCACCACGGGCCGGGCCGGGCTCACCGGGCCGGCCGTCGGCTGGCGGCTGCCCGCCGGGTGGGCGGACAGCGGCACGAGCCGGACCATCTGGACGGGTACGCGGCGGACCGTCCACACCCGGCGGCACGGCGGCACGAGCCGGACCATCCGGACGGGTCGCGTCCGGGGGTGCCGCATCGCCACCCGGGCCGGGACGCGGTGGGCCGTCGGCGCCACGGCGCCCGGTGCCGGGTGCCGGCGCGTCGCCCGGAACGGGGCGGGCCCGCCCGGGTGGGACGGAGCGGGCAGCGCCCCGAGCAGCGGGACCGACGCCGGGTCGACCGCCGGCGTAGGGGTCGTCGCCACTGTCGCTCGCTGTCCCCGGTCGACCGGGGACAGCCGTACCGTCAGGGCCGGGCTCGGCCGGTCCACGTCGTCGTCGGCCGGTCGGATCCGGGGCGGGCGGTGCGTCCGGGCCGGGCCCCGCCACGGCACGGCCGCGCCGAACAGTGGGGTCCGGAGTGGGGGGCACCGCCGCAGCGCCCCGCCCACGGGCGGGCCGGTCACCGGGCGGCGAGGGGTAGGTCAGGGCCTGCTCTCCGGTGGATCCCGACCCGTCGGGCCGGACGGCGCGACGACCGGTCGGTGCGTCCGCGCCGGGGTCGACCGGCGGGCCGGCAGGCCGGCGGGCGGCGGTGTGTTCCGCGGCCGGGTCGGGCACGGCGAGCCGACCGGACGCCTGGTCGGTGAGGTCTACCGGCCCGGTGGGCGGCGCCGGACGGCGTCCCCCGGCCGGCGGACTGCCGTCTCGACGGTTGACCACTCGGAGGGCCGGGTCGGTGTGTGGCAGGCGGCCGGCCTGGCGCAGCCAGTCCGCTGGCCGCTCCGGGCGGTCCGGCCGGTCCGGGCGGGGTTCGCCGCTGGGCGGCGTTCGGCGTTCCGGTTCATCGGAGACGACCCGGCGGCGACCGGTGCCGTCGGCGGGGCCGGTGGTGGGCAGGGCGCCACTGTGCGCGCCGGTCGCCTCGGGCACCGACGACGCGTTCCCCGAGCGGGGCACGGGTGGCGCGTTCCCCGAGCGGGGCACGACCGGCTCGTCGGGTTCCGCGGCGCGGCGACGCCCGCCGGCTGTCGGACGGGCGCCCTCGGACGCGCGCCCGGCGGGTTCGGGTGCTCCGGGGTCGGCCGGGCCCGGACGACGCCGGGCGGTACGCGGGTCACGGTCGATGGCGGGGTCGGGCCGCAGGCCGTCCGCTGCCGACGGCACGACGTCAGCCGGCGCACCGTCGAAGCGGGCCGGCCCGGGGGCGGCGGGAGCCCCGGCGACCTGCGTCGGGTCGGGTGCCGAGCCGGCGGCGCGGCGACCGGCGGGCGGGCCGCCGGCGGGAGGCCGGGCACGGCCGGGTTCGACCGGTTGCTCCGGGCCGGGTCGGCGGACCGGCGGACCGGCGTCCGGACGGCGCAGCGGCGGCATGGAGTCGGGTTGACCGCCGGGTGCGGCGGGGTCCTGATGACGGCCCGGCGGAACAACGGCGTCCGGACGACGGGCCGGCGAAGCGGCGGCGTCCGGGCGACGACCGGCCGGGGGGCCCGAGGTCGGTGGGCCCACGGGTGGGCCGGGAGGGGCGGCCGCACCGCGCGGACGGGCCGGGCCGCCGGGCGCGTCGGGTGCCGGACGAGGCCCCGCCGGGCCGGCCGGGTCACCCCCGCCCGGGCGAGCGGGGGGCGGGGACTGTGGTACGGCAGCGCGGGCGCCGGGCACCGGCTGAACGCCTCGGCGTGGCGGCTGCCCGGCTGCGGGGCCGGCTGCGGGCGGCCGGTTGTCCGGGCGACGACCCGCTGGCGGCGTCTCCCCGGGCCAGGGCCCGTCGACCGGTCGACGGCCGGCGGCACCGCCCGGTTCACTCTGACGCGGAGCCGGCGGCGCCGAGGGCTCCGGCGCACTGCCGCGCGCACCGGGCGGCTCTCCCGCCGTACGCGGGGCGGCGGGTTGTGCCGGAGGCCCGGCCGGGTCTGCCGGCGGCATACCCCCGCGGGGCCGGTTCGGCTCCGCCGGAGCGCCGTCCGGGCCCAGCTCGGTGCGTTGCTGCTTGGCCGAACGAAGATCGTCGATCCAGCCGAACTCCTCGCCGGCGACCGGCTCCTCCGGCTCGGGCTCAGCAGCCCGGCCGCGACCCCAACGGCGGGTCTTGGCGCGGGGATCGCGCCGCTCGTCCGGGCCCTCGTCCGGGCGGTCCCCACCACGCGATCTCACTGTTGACCCTCTCCTGCGGCGTCGGTGCCGCTGTCCTGCATCGTGCCGGGGGCATCCGTGCCCGTCGTCGGACGGGCGGCCCCCGGGGATAGCGCTGGCGCGGTCTGCGCCGTTACGGACGGCTCGGATGTCGGCGTCTGCGGGCGCACGGCCGGAGCCGGCAGACCACGCACGATCCGGCGCAGCAGCGGCAACCTGGTGGCCACCGCCCGCTCCGCGCCGTGCGGGCTGGGCTGGTAGTAGTCGGTGCCCACCAGGTCGTCCGGGACGTACTGCTGGGTGACCACGCCGCGCTGGTCGTCGTGCGGGTAGCGGTAGCCGGTTCCGTGGCCCAGCCCTCGGGCGCCGGAGTAGTGCGCGTCGCGCAGCCCTCGCGGCACCGGGCCACCGCGACCGGCCCGGACGTCGGCGATGGCGGCGCCGATGGCGGTGGTGGCCGAGTTCGACTTCGGCGCGGTGGCCAGGTGGATCACCGCTTGGGCGAGGTTGAGCTGTGCTTCGGGCAACCCGACGTACTCGACCGCGTGCGCGGCGGCCGTCGCCACGCTCAGCGCACCGGGGTCGGCCATGCCCACGTCCTCGCTGGCGAAGATGACCAGGCGACGGGCGATGAATCGGGCGTCCTCACCGGCGACCAGCATGCGGGCCAGCCAGTGCACCGCAGCGTCCACGTCCGAGCCGCGCATGCTCTTGATGAAGGCGCTGACCACGTCGTAGTGGGCGTCGCCGTCGCGGTCGTAGCGCACCGCCGCCACGTCGACGGCCTGCTCGGCGGTGGCGAGGTCGATCCGCCCGCCGCCGAGGGCCGTCGCGGAGGCGGCCGCCGCCTCCAGGGCGGTGAGTGCCTTACGGACGTCACCGGCGGCCAGCCGGACCAGGTGATCCTCGGCCTCGGTGGTCAGCACCAGCGCGCCGTCCAGGCCACGCTTGTCGGCGACCGCGCGGCGCAGCAGGCCCCGCACCGCCTCGTCGTCCAACGGTTGGAGGGTGAGCAGCACGCACCGCGACAGCAGCGGTGAGATGACCGAGAAGTACGGGTTCTCGGTGGTCGCCGCCAGCAGGGTGACAGTGCGGTCCTCGACGGCGGCGAGCAGCGAATCCTGTTGGGTCTTGCTGAAGCGGTGCACCTCGTCGATGAAGAGCACGGTCTGCGGGCCACCGGAACGACGCTGGCGGCGAGCCGCCTCGATCACCGCCCTTACGTCCTTCACGCCGGCGGAGAGCGCCGACATGGCGACGAAGCGGCGGTCGGTGGCCCCGGCCACCAGGTGCGCGATCGTGGTCTTGCCGCTGCCCGGCGGGCCCCAGAGGATCACCGACATCGGAGCCCCGCCGGAGACCAGTTGCCGCAGGGGTGCGCCGGGAGCGAGCAGGTGCTCCTGCCCGACCAACTCGTCGAGGGTCACCGGGCGCATCCGGACGGGCAGGGGCGAATCGTCGGCCACCGCGGTGAAGCCGTCGACACCGGCGGGACCGTCGGGCGCGCTGCGCGACCCGGCGGGTTCACCGAGGGAGAAGAGGGCGTCGGACTCCATCACGAAGACAGTACCGGGCCGGGCCCACGACGCCGGAATCGCGCCGCGGGCCCGCCACCGGTGATCGGTTCCGGTCAGCCACGCCCGGGGCGACGGCCCCGGTACCAGCGGCCGCCGCCACCGCCGCGCGGGCCGCTGCCCACGCCGGCCAGGTAGAGCGAGAGCAGAAGCAGCCCGATGAGTACGAGGGTGTTCCAGTTGAACAGGTCCGGCGCTCCGAAGTCGGTGCCGAGCAGGTCGAGCAGCAGAGCAAAGCCAAAGACGATGGCCGCGAGAATGGCGAGCATGTCGGTCCTCCGGTGGGGGTTCCCAGTAGGTCGGCGCGTGATGTACCCAATCGGTCGACTCGCCAATCTCCACGGTGGAGGTGGCCACGCCGCGACGGCCCGGCGGAGGCATTCGACCCCCGGCTCCTAGGCTGGACCACATGATCACCGACGACCAGGTGCTCCAGGACCGGAGCGCCGTCCTGGCCGCCGTCGGGCACCACCCGTTCGCCCGGCACGCCCTCGGACGGGCCGGGCCGGTGCACGCGTACCAGCGTGGCGGTGCCGTGCTGTGGGTGGTGCCGCCGGGACACGGGCCGGCCGGCTGCGCGATCGGCCCGGCCGAGCCGGCGCTGGAGATCTGTGTCGCCCTCGCCGCCGACGGGATGTTCCAGTCCGGACAGCACCTGCACCTGCCTCGACACGATCGCGGTCTGCTGGTCGACCGGCTGGCGGTGACCGAACACAGCGACTGGGACTTCCACTGGACCGACACGGCGCCGCCGGCGCAGCCGGACGAACAACCAGTGGTCCGCCTCACCGCCGCCGACCAGCCGGCGCTGGCGGCACTGGTCGAAGAGTCGTTCCCCACCAGCACCTCGCGGCCGGGCGACCCACGGGTGGTCGACTGGTACGGCATTTGGGCCGACAACCGGTTGGTGGCGTGCGGCGCGGACCGCAGCCAGGGGGACATCGGCTTCCTGGCCGGCCTGACCGTCGCCCCCGACCAACGTGGTCGGGGGCTGGGCGCGTCCCTGACCGCCGGGATGACCCGGGCGCTGCTGGCACGTCACGACCTGGTCGGGCTCGGCGTCTACACGCACAACGTCGGTGCGGGGAGGCTCTACCGTCGGCTCGGCTACACCAACACCCTCCCGCTCAGCTCGATCCGCCTCGCCTGACCGGCCCGCCGTCCGGCCAGGCGAGGGGGCTATCGCCAACGGTCGGTGGCGGGCACAGGGACCGCGGTCGGCTCGCCGGCCGGGGCGGCCCGACGGCCGGCCAGCCAGGCGGGCAGGTAGAGCGGGGCGGCGACGGCCAACACCACAGCGCCGACCACCATCGCGGTGCTGACGCTGGTGGCGGCGGCGAGCGCGGTGAGCACCACCCCGCCGAGCGCACCGGCCGGTTGCCCCATCATCGAGTTCAGCGAGAGCACGCTGGTCCGGTACGGGCCGTCGACCTGCCGGTGCAGCAGCCCACTGTGCAACGGGTTGGACGCGCCGTGCACCGCGTAGCAGGCGAGGTAGGCCACCAGCACGCCGACCGGCCCGGCGAACAACCCCATCCCGACCACAGTCACGCCCTGCAGGACGCGGAGCAGGGCCGCACCCGGAGCGGCGCCGAACCAGCGCAGCAGCAGTGGGGTCAGTGCCGCGCCGGCGGCCGAGGCGAGCCAGGCGGCCGAGTTCGCCGGCCCGAGCAGCACCGCGGCGCGTTCCGGATCACCGATCACCTCGGCGAGTCGGACCGGCAGCA
Organism: Micromonospora sp. NPDC049089; assembly: GCF_040648775.1. Classification (NCBI taxonomy): domain Bacteria; kingdom Bacillati; phylum Actinomycetota; class Actinomycetes; order Micromonosporales; family Micromonosporaceae; genus Micromonospora; species Micromonospora sp. NPDC049089. The sequence goes on along the minus strand of NZ_JBEZEH010000016.1, from coordinate 2,345 downwards.
GCGACTCGAAGGTGACCATGCCGAAGCCCCAGAACAGCTCGACGGCCACCAACGCCAGCAGCACCCGGGAACGACGCAGCAGCCCGACGGCCTGACTGATCATCCGGGGCGCCTGCACCACCGAGGCGCGCAGCGCCGCGACCCCGGTGGCTGGCCGCTCCTCGACCAGCAGCACCACGAGCGCGACGAGCGCCGCCGCCTGCGCCACGATGGCGGCCAACACGGGCACCGTGAGCGCGCTGACCGGCCCGATCGGGCCGAGTGCGATGAGACCACCGCTGACCAGCGCGCCTCCGCCGATGGCGCCGCCGACGACGGTGCCGGCGTAGCCCAGGCCACGCTCGTACTCGGCCTCCGGGTCGGCGGCCAGCGTGGCGTCGACGTACCAGGACTCCAACGGGCCGCTGTCCAACGCCCGGTAGATGCCCTGCAGAGCCCAGACCACGAAGAACAGCCAGAACGAGTCGGCCACCGCGAACAGGGCCAGCGAGGCGAGATTGAGCACGCCGGCGGCGAGCAGCACCGGTCGACGACCGAGCGCGTCGGCCAGCCCACCGGTGGGCAGCTCCAGTGCCAGCACCAGCAGCCCCTGCGCCGTGCCGACCAGGCCGATCTGCGGCAGCGACAGGCCGCGCTCCTGCATCAGCAGGATCATCACCGGGATCATCAGACCCGTGGGCAGCCAGCGCAGGCCGTAGAGCGTGAGGTAACGACGCCGAACCTGACGTACGGTCAACGTGCTCACAGTGCCTCCTCGATTCGCGGCTGCTGGGCCGGCCCGACCTGCGCGCTGCTCGCGTTCACCATCGCTGGTCCAGACGCGGGAAACCGGCCAGGAAGACGTGCACGGGCTTGACGTCCGGGGCGTCGCGGACGGCTTCGTCGCGGTAGCGAAGGAGCACCGCCAACAGGTCGTCGTTGAGCGCACGCAGTCGGGCAGGGTCGAGCGGCAGCACCATGTCGCCCATCCCCGCGGCGTCGCGCCAGGCGGAAGACTGAGTGTGCTCGACGGCCATCCACCGCTCGGCCAGCTCACCCATCAGCCGCACCTGGTCGGCCTGGATCCACTGCACCGCGGCGCGGGCGTCCGGGTCGTCGTCGAAGTCGGTGGGCTCGAAGTGGCTCATGTCGTGCGCGGCCTGCCACCATCGCTGCCGACCGGCGCCCCGGTCCGGATCCTCGGCCACCAGCCCCACCTCGGCGAGTTGCCGCAGGTGGTAGCTGGTCGCGCCGGTGTTGGTGCCCAGTTTCTCGGCGAGGGCCGTCGCGGTGGCCGGGCCGTCGATGCGCAGCGAGCCGAGCAGCCGCATCCGTAGCGGGTGAGCCAGCACCCGAACCTGCCGCGCGTCCAGATCGACGCGGCGGTGCTCGCTGTGCTCGGCGGGTGGGGAACTCTCCATGAGTGCACACTATCTCTGCACACTTCTTATGCACAAGAGTTGTGCATAAGAAGTGTGCACAGGTGCTGGGTCGGCGGGAGTGCCGTTCTCAGACGCCAGGAGTTCGCGCACCCCGCGCAGCCGGGTTCGCAGCAGGCCGGTCGCGCGAGAGGAGTCCAGGCGGACATCCAGCGGTCGGACCACACCGGTGGCCGCGCTGGTGGCGGTCTTCAACCCGGCCGCGTCCAGGCCGTCCCGGCCGGCGACCAGCAGACCCAGCTCGGCCCGGCTCACCGCGTCGGGACCGGCCACGTTGAGCACACCGGCGTACGACGAGACGACCAACTCCAGCACGGCGTCGGCGAGGTCGGTCACGTCGACCGGGCAGCGCAGCTCGTCGCTGAACAGGGTGGCCCGGCCGGCGAGCGCGTCCCGGCAGAGCTGGATCTGTTTGCTGCCCTCCCCCAGGATCAGCGAGGTGCGAACCACCGCCGCGCTGGGGTCGATCGCCCGCACAGCGGTCTCGGCGGCGGCCTTCGCGGCACCGTACGCGTGCACCGGGGTGGGCGGATCGTCGTCGGCGTACGGAGTGGGACGGCCGGCATGCAGCGCGTCGCTGGACACGTGCACCAGCCGGGCGCCCGCCTCGGCGGCGGCGACCGCCACGTTCGCTGCCCCGTCGGCGGTGACCGCCCAGTCGTCGTACCGGTAGGGGGTCCCGACCACGGCGTCCGGGCGCACCTCGGCGACCAGCGCGCGCACCGCGGCCAGATCGGTCACGTCCAGCCGCCGTGCTGCGACTCCCGGCACGGCGATCTCACCGCCGTGGAACGTACCGACGACCGTGAACCCGGCGTCGAGGCCCCGCCGACACACCTCTCGCCCCAGAAACCCACTGCCCCCGACGACAAGCAACCGCATCTGAACCCACTCCCCCACCGACGATCAAGAGGTTTGCGTCATCTC
>NZ_JBEZEH010000015.1:0-54541 GCF_040648775.1 Micromonospora sp. NPDC049089 | reverse complement strand
TGATCGACGCTGACGGTATGCCGGATTCACACCGTCTCGATGGGTTTGGGCGGCAGGATGGGCGATGGTGGCCGCGCTCAGAGCGCGTCGAACCTTGGGGTGTGAGGGGCGGATGTCCGGACGAGGCGGCAGGGCCACGCTGATCGCGGTGGCGGTCGTGCTGGCCTGGTTGGTGATCGGCGGCGTGTCCGGCCCGTACGCGGGACGCCTCAGCGAGGTCGCCACCAACGACAACGCCGCCTTCCTGCCCACCGACGCCGAGGCGACCCGAGCCCAGGACCTCGCCAGCGAGTTCGTCGACAGGCAGACCATCCCGGCTCTGGTCGTCTACGAGCGGCCCACCGGGATCACCGACGCGGACCGGCAACGGGTGAGCGCCGACGCCGCCCGGTTCGCCCAGATCCCCGGAGTGGTCACCCCACTGCCCCCGCCCATCCCGAGCGACGACGGCCAGGCACTTCAGGTCGTCGTACCGGTGGACGACGCCGAGGGCGAGGAGATCGGCACCGTCGTCGAGCAACTGCGCGACATCACCGGCGGTGACCGGGACGGCCTCACCGTGGACGTCTCCGGCCCGGCCGGTCTGCTCGCCGACCTGATCGAGGTCTTCTCCGCCATCGACGGACCACTGCTGCTGGTCACCCTGGTCGTGGTGCTTGTCATCCTGCTGGTCGTCTACCGCAGCCCGGTCCTGTGGATCTTCCCGCTGCTCGCCGCCGGGATGTCGTACGCCCTCGCCTCGGTCTTCGTCTACCTGCTCGCCGACGCGGACGTGGTCAAACTCAACGGGCAGGCCCAGGGCATCCTCACAGTGCTGGTCTTCGGTGCCGGCACCGACTACGCGCTGCTGCTGATCGCCCGCTACCGGGAGGAACTGCACCGGCACGAGCGCCCATGGGACGCCATGAAGGCCGCCTGGAAGGGCGCCGCTCCGGCCATCATCGCGTCCGGCGGCACCGTCATCGTCAGCCTGCTCTGCCTGCTGCTGTCCAGCCTCAACTCCAACCGGGCGCTCGGACCGGTCGCCGCCATCGGCATCGCCGCCACCCTGCTGGTGATGCTCACCTTCCTACCCGCGCTGCTGGTGCTCGGCGGACGGTGGGCGTTCTGGCCCCGACGACCCCGAGCCGACCAGGCCGACCCTCGGGCCGAACACGGCATCTGGAGCCGCGTCGCCGGCTTCGTCGCCCGGCACGCCCGCCCGATCTGGCTGAGCACCGCCGTCGTGCTGGCCCTGCTGACCCTCGGCCTCACCCAGCTCGGCGCCACCACCCTCGGCCAGTCCGACCTGTTCACCCAGCGCACCGACTCCGTCGACGGTCAGGAGGTGATCTCCCGGCACTACCCGGCCGGCACCGGCAGCCCGGCCACCATCTTCACCACCGAGCAGACCGCCCGACAGGTCGCCCAGGTGGCGAAGGACGTGCCCGGGGTCGCCGACGTCCGCCCCCTCACCGCCGGCCCGCAGACCGGCCCACCCCAGGAGAACGCCGCCCCGAAGGTCGTCGACGGGCGGGTGCAACTGGAGGCGACCCTGGCCGACCCACCAGACAGCGACGGCGCCGAGCGGACCATCCGCGAGCTGCGGGTGGCCGTACACCAGGTGCCCGGCGCGGACGCGGTCGTCGGCGGCTTCACCGCGATCAACGTGGACACCTCGGACGCCGCGAAGCGCGACCAGAACGTCATCATCCCGGTGGTGCTGGTGGTCATCGCTGTCATCCTGGCCCTGCTGCTGCGCGCGCTGCTCGCCCCGCTGCTGCTGATCGCCACGGTGCTGCTCAGCTTCGCGGCGACCCTCGGCCTCTGCGCGCTGCTGTTCCGCGACGTCTTCGACTTCCCCGGCGTGGACTCGTCGTTCCCGCTGTTCGCGTTCGTCTTCCTGGTCGCGCTCGGCATCGACTACAACATCTTCCTGATGAGCCGCGTCCGCGAAGAGTCGGTCAAGCGCGGCACCCGCGCCGGAGTGCTCGCCGGCCTCGCCGTCACCGGCGGGGTGATCACCTCCGCCGGCATCGTGCTCGCCGCGACGTTCTCCGCCCTCGCCGTCCTGCCACTCGTGGTGCTCGTCGAGTTGGGTACGGCGGTCGCGATCGGGGTACTGATCGACACCATCATCGTCCGGTCGCTGCTGGTGCCCGCACTCGCGTACGACATCGGGCCGAAGATCTGGTGGCCGGGCCGGTTGTCCCGGGCGAACGGTGAGCGGGAGGCGCGCGGTGCTGGCTGAAACCGATGTGGTCATCGTCGGCGGCGGCCTGGCCGGCCTCGCCGCCGCCCGCCGGCTGCACCGCGCCGGCGTGCCCTGGCGGCTGGTGGAGGCCGAGGGTCGGCTCGGCGGCCGGGTCGCCACCGACGTCGTCGACGGTCACCTCATCGACCGGGGCTTCCAGGTGCTCAACACCGCCTACCCCCGGCTCGGCACACTGCTCGACACCGACCAGCTCAACCTCGGCTACTTCACCTCCGGTGTGCTGGTCCGCAAGGGCGAGAAGCTGCTGCGGCTGGTCAACCCGCTGCGCGAGCCGACCGGTGGGCCCGGCACCGCGCTCGCCGGGGTCGGCTCCCTGCTCGACCGGCTGCGCTTCGCCGCCCTCGCCACCGGCTGCGCCACCCTCCCCGCGTCCCGGCTGCTCGACGCGCCGGAAACCAGCACCGAGACCGCGCTGCGCCGCGCCGGCCTCTCCGACGCCATCATCGAGGAGCTGCTGCGGCCGTTCCTGTCCGGTGTGTTCATCGACCGGGAACTCTCCACCTCCAGCCACGTGCTGGCGATGGTGCTGCGTTCCTTCGCCCGCGGCCGGATCGGCCTGCCCGCCGAAGGAATGGCCGCGCTGCCCCGGGCCATCGCCGCGCCACTGCCCGCCGACCTGCTCGACCTGAACACCCCGGTCGCGGAGGTCACCCCGGGCCGGGTCCGCACCCAGGCCGGCGAGATCCACTGCCGGGCCGTCGTGGTCGCCGTCGACCCGCCCGCCGCGGCCGCGCTGCTGCCGGCCCTGGCGACGGTACGCATGCACAGCTACACCACCTACTACCACAGCGCACCTGAGCCGCCGCTCACCGAGCCCATCCTGCTCGTCGACGGCGACCGACGCGAACTCGTCGCCAACACCGTGGTGCTCAGCAACGCCGCCACGACGTACGCGCCCACCGGGCGGCACCTCATCGCCACCTCGGTGGTCGGCCCGACGGCCCCACCCGAGCCGACCATCCGGGCCGAGTTGACCCGGTTGTACGGCCGTTCCACCGCCGACTGGACCCACCTCACCACCATGGCCATTCCCGAAGCGCTACCCGCCGCGCCACCGCCGCAGGGACGGCTACGCAAGCCGGTGGCAATGGGGGAGGGCCTTTTCGTGGCCGGTGACCACCGGGACAGCCCATCGATCCAAGGTGCTCTCACCAGCGGCTGGCGCGCCGCCGGTGCCGTCCTGGACGAGCTGCGCGCCGGCTGACGGTCGTACCCGAGCACGCTGTTATATTCCTGTTGCCCATCGTGCTGGCGCAGGCGTGGGCACCGGCCGGCTTCATGCTGGCTGCTGATCGCCGAGCGGGATAAGATCCGGCGCGGTGTTTCGGGGCGGTAGCTCAGCCGGTTAGAGCAGGGGACTCATAATCCCTCGGTCGCGGGTTCGAGCCCCGCCCGCCCCACCAGCCGTTTTGCTGGTCAGCCATGCTGCCTATGACCCGGACGGAACGCGTCGAGGTCCGGGCCGAGGCCCTCAGTCCGCGCTGAATCCGCAGCAGCACGGCCCGCCGCCCGGTCGGTTCAGCCGTCGTGGGGATCCGGTAGGAGTTGATTGGCGAGTGATCGTGCTGTGGCGGTGAGTGTCGCCGTGTCCATGCCGGTCCGGCTCATGAACAGCAGGCCTTGTTGCGCGGCCAGGAGTGCGCGCGCCAGTGCGATCGGATCCGCCTCCGCGGGTAGGTCGCCCTCGCGTTGGGCGCGGGCCACGCAGTCGCCGATCAGCGCGGTGGACGTCTCGTACGTGCGGTGGGCGTGATCGAGGACTTCGGGGTCGGCGTTGCCGAGTTCCAAGGTGCTGTTGGCCATCAGGCAGCCACGCCGTTCGCCGGCGCCGGTCGGGTCGCCGATCGGTGGCTCAAGGATCGTGCGTAGTGCGACCACGGCCCGCGGAGCTTCGGTGAGGGCTTTGCGCAGGTGGTAGTGGTTGTCGTCGGTGTAGCTGCGCAGCGCCCGGAGGAAAAGCCGGCGCTTGTCGCCGAACGCTGCGTACAGGCTGCCTTTGCCCAGCCCGCTGACCCGCATCAGGTCCTCCAGCGAGGTCGCGGCGTAACCGGCGTTCCAGAACTGATCACGGACGGCGTGGAGTACCTGCTTCTCGTCGAACCCTCGCGGACGTGCCATGCGATCCAGGATACGGATCCTTGACCGTCCGGTCCACAATCCTTATGGTGGACCGGTCAGTCAATAACTCGTCGTACGCGGGAAGTGGGCAGCAGTGGGAAAGCTGGACAACAAGGTGGCTATCGTGACCGGCGGATCGCGGGGGATCGGCACCGCGATCGCGCTGGCGCTGGCCGACGAGGGAGCCGACGTCGCAATCAGCTACGTGGCCGCGGAGGATCGGGCCAAGGCCGTGGTCTCCGACCTGGAGGCAAAGGGAGTGCGCGCGGCAGCGTTCCGGGCCGACCAGACGGACGTGACGCAGGCGACCGGCCTGATCCACCAGGTGGTCGAGCAGTTCGGAAAGCTCGACATCTTGGTCAACAACGTGGGAATCGGTGGTGGTGGCCGCATCGACGAGGTCGATCCCGATGAGGCCGCCATCGAGCGCCAGCTCACCGCCAACTACAGGAGCCCGGCGGCCGCGATCCGGGAGGCGTTGCCGCTGCTGCCAGATGACGGGCGGATCATCAGCATCAGCTCGGGTGTGGGAATGCGGGCCGGGTTCCCCGGGATGGCGTACTACACGGCGACGAAGTCGGCCATCGAGGGCTTCAGTCGGGGCGTGGCCCGCGATCTGGCGGGCCGGGGTGTCACGGTCAACGTCATCCAGTCCGGATTCGTCGACACCGACGCCAACCCGGCTGACGGCCCGGCCGCAGCCATGTTCCTTCCGACGACGTCGATGGGGCGCTACGGCAGGGGGGAGGAGATCGCCGCGGGCGTCGTCTTCCTGGCCAGCCCGGAGGCCTCCTACGTCACCGGCGCAGTACTCCGGATCGACGGCGGATACGGCGCCTAGTTCGAACTCCAACCTGTGGCCGGGTGATATCGACCCCCGGCCGATCACGACGACGGCCCTCGGTCGAGGCAGGTCGTGTAGGAGCTTTGCTGCACCCGTCCGATGCTGGCGGGCGACGGGACCACCGGCACCTGCGCAGGCGCCGGTGGTCTCGGACCGGCACCGAACAGAGGTTGCCGTTGAAGCCGACACCTGGGAGGCCGGCATCAACGTCCCGGGCAACCAGATGTCCGCAGACGACAAGCGGCGGGCGGTGTGTCAGGACCAGCGGAACATCCGCACTGGCAGGAGTACGAGAACGACTGTCGCAGCGACGGCCAGCAGAATGCGCACCGTGCGAAGACCTCGCCACCATGGAATGACCCAGAGCAGCAACCACATGACGCCTGAGATGAGCACATGTAAGCCGGCCACCCCGAGGATGGTCTCCTCGCACATGTTGTCTGCTATGGCCTCCTTGCACAGCGCCGGTGGACCGTTGCGGTCCCCGAGGCTTCCCAACACCCCGGCGAGGCAGGCCAACACTGGAGCGGCTATCAGGGTGAACAGCGGCGTCACCAACCACCCGGCCAGATCACGATGCCGGTCCACTAGCCGTCCCACTGGCAGAACGCTACAGCCGGACATCGGCACTTTTCAAGCTGACGATTCGGGCCCCGCGCCAACGGCAGGACGGCCGTCGGAGGTGGCACAACGTCGGCGTCTTCCTCACCGAGGTGGACCGTGATTTTGCTTGTGGGCGCCGCCATCCCGGCGTCGATGATGTTTGCGAATGGTCCATCCGTTGCCACCGGGTTGATAGGCGTACTTCTTCTCACCGAGGATGGTGCGTCAGGGCTGCTTCAGATCGTTGGTGCGGCAGTCATCGTCGGCCTGTTGCTGGTACCCGCGTCGTCCCGCCGGTGGTTTCACGACTTGCCGGCGGAGGGGTAGCGCCGGCCAGACGTTTGGTCCCTGAGCGGTGTCGTAGCCGCCTGTTACGGTGCCCCTCAGTTGGCCGGTCAGAGCAACCCACATGGGACAGCGCGGCTACGGGGGGCGGGCACTGGTAGGTCCCCGGAGTGATCCCGGGACTGAATATGGGACACCGCGACCCGCCCCCGCCACGCATACCACGAGCCCGGAGTAGAAGACCCTACGTGATGTGACCGACTTCGATGGGACGCAGATCCGGCCCGACCGGCGAGCGGTGACGTGAGGAGGGGCAGGACATGGTTCACGGCACCCGCGACGAGCTGCTCGACCGCTTGGCTGAGGCGGTTGGCGCCGTCACGGTCGCCCACCCGACGCGGGTTGCGATCGACGGGCCGCCGGCCGCAGGCAAGACCACCCTCGCCGACGAGTTGGCCGTCGTCCTGCGCGCACAGGGCCGCGAGGTCATCCGCGCCACGATCGACGACTTCCTCTTCTCTCGGGCGCAGCGCTATCCGCGCGGCGAGTACTCAGCCGTTGGCTGCTACCACGACACCCACGACTATCAGGCGCTGAAGCGGGTTCTACTCGACCCGCTGGGGCCGGGCGGAGATCGACGCTTCCAACCCGCGGTCTACGACGGCGCGACGGATGCCGTGCTGTCCCCGCCGGTCGTGTCTGCCCCGGCCTACGCCGTGCTCGTCTTCGACGGCGTCTTCCTGCTGCGCCCGGAACTGGTCGACCGGTGGGAGCTGCGCGTCTTCGTGTCGACGGCACTGGAGAAGACCGTGGACCGTGCCGTGGTCCGGGAGCGCCGGGTGTCGACCCGGGCCGACGTCGAACGGCGCTGGCGGGAGCGTTACATCCCCTCCCAGCAGCTCTACCTCGCTACGGCCCGGCCGACCCAGCAGGCCGACATCGTCGTGCACAACGACGAGCCTCAGCGGCCGGTCTGGGAGACGCGGACGCGCTGACCGCACTCATCCTGACTTTGGGCAGGCCGGTCGAGCGCACGGTAGGCAGCCCTGTCACCCATGGTCGGGGTGTGGGGTTTCGACGTACTGACCATACGGTTCGACGGATCCGTCCCAACCGTTCCAACCCTGTTGGGTGACCTGCCCGTCCGCGTAGGTGTAGGACCAGCGGGCCCCGTCCTCGCCTTCGATGTGGACAGTTCCGGAGCGAACGAACGGCGCGATCGCGACGTAGAAGGCAATGGCCTGGTACGACCACTTGGGGTCACCCTCGCCGTCATGATCGAATTCGATCCAGTCGCCGTCGCGGACGATCGAGGCTCTGGCCTCGCACGCTATGTCGACAAGCGTGTCATCCGACGGAGACTCATCGGGTTTGTACCAACCAGCCTGTTCGGCCATGGCGGCCTTGGCGGCGGCGACCGCGGCGGCGTCGTCCGACTCTGGTAGGTGCAGACGGCCTGACGGCCACACCGTATATCCCACGATGGGCATCCTACGACTGTCGATGTTCTTCACGTCGAGGCCGTTGTCCGGCGGGTGGAAGACGGCGAGCTGACAGGGTAGGCATTCGGTCTCCCCGAGCGCTGGTGCGTCGGCGCTACCGTGAGTGCGTCAACCCCACCGAGGAGCGCCGCATGACCGCCGCACCGCGCAGGGCCGTACGTCGGGGTCTCATCGTCCTTCTCGTTCTGCTGGCGGTCTCCGGCTGGACCTATGTCGCCATCGGTGACCGGTGGAAGAGCAACGTCGCCTTCTTCACCCTCGACGAGGGCGACAACTATCGGCTCCGGGTCACCGGTTCGTTCGATGTCCGTTGCGCCAAACTTGAGCGGGAGACGTTCTCCGACCCGTACGTCAACTGGCGGGAGGCGGGCAAGGACTGCGCCTGGCCCCGGGTGGCTGACGGCGACGGCTGGCTGGCCGGTGGGCGGGTCGAGCAGGTCCATTCGGAACGTCTGGGCCGGCGCCTGCCGGAGGCGATCCTCTACGGCATCGTGCCGGCCGCCGCCACGTCGATCCAGATCACCCTTGGCGACGGGACGCCACGCGAGGCGGCCACGATCGCATCGGGTCACGACACCTACCGGGTCTACGCCGTGTACGTACCCGATGCGGGCGACCGGGTCGAGGTCGTGTCGCTGCGGCTGCACGACGCGCAAGGCGGTGATCTGCTTGTCTACTAGCCGTTTCCGTACCGTGGTGGCCGCCGTGGTGGTGTTCGGTGGTCTTGCCGTGGTCGGCGGCCTCAACTGGGAGGGCTGGGACGGGCGGCGGCCGAGCGTCACCGATCCCCGGTTACTCACCGAAGGCACGACCGGCGGCGTGCACTGGTCGGTGGTCCAGGTTCGGGAAAGCACCTGGGGCGAGTGTCTCTACCTGCGTCAGGACGGCGCGACAGTGGAACGCACCTGCACCGAGTCCGGAGTTCTGCAGAACTACGAAGTCAGCGTCCGTACGCTCCGCGGCGCCGCCGCCCCGATCATCTTCGGCATGCTCCCCGCCGCTGCCGCCCGAGCCGAGGTGGCCGCGGACGGCGGAGATGTCCAGGCCCGCTTCCGCAACGCCGACCTGGTGCCTCTCGAGGTCCACGGCTCCGACGGGTCCAGGCGCTTCGTGATGCAGGCCGCACCAACCGGCCCGGACTGGGCTGGCAAGAACTCGGTGTCGGTCGCCGTTCAGGACGCGGCGGGTCGGCCGCTCACCCCCCGCAACCTTCGGCCCCGCTAGTCGCCGGGGTGACAGGGCAGCTGGTTCGTGGCTACTAGCCACCGTGACTCTGCTCGCGGGTGCGCTTGATGCTGCCGACCTCGCCTCTGATCGGCAGCCAGTAGAAGGGGATGAACGCGATGACCACCACGAGGCCCACGACCGGATGAATAGCGCCCAGCGCGGTCCCGACGACGATCCAGAACGGTGCGGGGCGGAAGCGTCTGCTGATCGCCCGTGCGGTGTCGTCGTCGGTGGTGGAGGTCAGCAGGCGACGGCCGTGCCTGGCGTACTCCCAGATCACGTTGAAGAGGATGGCGGCCACCACGTAGGTGGCCCCGTAGAAGATTCCACGGTGGTCGTCCAAACGCCTTCCTGGCCGCGGGTTCCCGCCGACGCGGGAACCAAACCATCCGTGCAGGCCTGCCTGCGACGATCGAGTAGCGAAGGCGTCCGATACGACTGATTTATGGGATCTGCCACTTCTGGTAACTGATGCCCATGGGCAGGTTCGGTCACGCGTGCTTCCTCCGCGAGTCGAAGGAAGCAGCCCTGGGAAGGTGTTGACATCGAATAACCGAGCGATGACGGTGGGTAAGTCATCGGCCTTCGGGAGACTTCAATGGGTGATGCTGCAAACCTTCAACCCGAGGACCTGCTGCGCTCGACGGAGCGTGTGACCGACCTGAACGTGGTTCCAACCCCGGGGCACTCCGAAGACATGTTCTCCGAGCCGCATGAGTTCGTACGCCTGCGTCAGCATCCGGGTCCGGTGCCAGTAGTCACCATGGCTGGTCACCGGGCTTGGTTGTTCGTCCGGCACGCCGATGTGAAAGCGATCTGTGCCGACCGGCGCATTGGCAGGTCCCATGCCAACCCTGAGGGGGCACCTCGTCTCTGGTCTGCCGCGCTGATGCACGCGCGTCCGGGCCCAGCTAATGAGATGGTGGACCATGAGCGATGGCGGGCGGTGTTCGGTCCGACGTTCAGCGCACGAAGTATCGAGCTGAGAGAGCGTCAGGTACGCGCCAGGTTGGATGAGCTGTTGGACGATGTCGTCAAGAGGGGCACCACTGCGGATCTCTCCAGCGAGCTGGCTCGGCCCTTCGCCCTGGCCGTCATCTCCGACGTTATCGGGCTTCCCCTGGCGGACCGGCCTCTCTTCGCGGCGTGGTCGGACGAGATGAGACACCTTCGCCGCCGGGAGGCCGCAATGGCTACGAGTGCCGTCGTCTCCGAACGTCTGGATCAACTCCTTGATCATAAGCGTCAGCATTCCTGTGATGATCTCCTCTCTCAAGTTGGGACACTGGCGGCGCAAGGTGCGCCTCTGACACGGCTGCAACTGATCGACGGCCTGAAGTCGATCTTCCTGGCCGGGTTCGACACCGTCGCGTCACGCATGGAGTACGGAATTCTGTATCTCTTCGCTTCATCAGCTGGCGCAGCGTCTGCCGTCCCGGAAGCCAGCAAGATGCCACTGATGGTGGAAGAACTGATCCGGACTGTGGTGCCAGGAGGAAGTTGGATTCCGCGATACGCGTTGGCGGACGTTGAGTACGGTGCGACCCGCATTCGCCGTGGTGACCTGGTGGTTCTGGCGCTGCAGGGGGCAAACCGGGACCCGGCGGTGTTTGACGAGGCCGATACGTTCCGACCCGATCGCTCGCCCAACCCGCATCTCGGTTTCGGGTACGGCAAGTTCTACTGCCTGGGGGCAAGCCTCGCCCGATTGCAGTTGAGGATCTTCTTTCCGACCCTGTTCGCGCGACTGCCAGGCATGGCGTTGTCTCCCGACTGCGATCCGGAAGTCGACATCGACAGCGCGACGGGGGGTTTGTCGAGGCTTATGGTGACCTGGTCCGGTTCGCGTTACCCACAGCAGTGAGTGAAGACGCTCGTTGTTTCTTCACGTAGCAACAGGCAGCGTTGCCGGCCGGACGGCTCGTTCTGCCATCCCGATGATCGCCTCTGCCACCCGTACTTCCGATCCGGGGTGGAAGCGGAGATAAAGTCCCGGCTCAATCAGCTCCAACTCAGTGATGACCACGCCCGACTCCGGGCTGGTGACCATGTCGACTCGCGTGTAGAGCAAGCGTTGGTCGAAGGGAATGGCGTCGATCGCGCGTTGCGCCACCGCCAATTCGGTGTCACCCGGCTGCCAGGGAGCCGCTCCAGGGTGGCCATCGCGGCGATCGTCGAAACGAAGGCCGGGGGTGAGGACTGCGTTCTTCCGAATCGCATGAAGGAACTTCCCGTCGATGTAAACCAGCGCACGCTCGCCCACGGCGTCGATCTCATGGATGTATGGCTGCACCATCGCGGTGGTTCGTTCGGCGTGGAGCCGAAGCACGTGGGCCTCGGCTGCAACGCGATCGCGTGGCTGGTATCGCGCCGCGTGTCGTGCCCCCGCACCTACGCTCGGCTTCACCACGAACTCGAAGTCTTGTGGCAGGGTGATCGTCTCTCCTGGCCGGAGGTACTCGGTGGGGACGACTGGCACGGAGCTCCGGGCAAGGTGCCTGAGGTAAGTCTTGTCGGCGTTCCAGCGAATGACGGCCGGGTCGTTCACGACGGTCGTCAACGCAGAGCAGCTGTCAAGCCATCGGAGGAATTCGAATGATCGCCACGAATAATCCCACGGCGAACGGATCACTACAAGATCGAAGCTGCCCCAAGGGACGGTCTGGTCGTCCCAGGCAGTCACTACCACGTCCGCCCCGGCCCCGAGTAGGGCTCCAACCAGCTGAGGCATGTCATGATCAGCATTCACTTCGGGCCGTGGCTGAGCTGAGACCAGCGCGATGCGAGGCTTCCGAACCATGATTCTTCTCCCTGAGATGCGAACAACATGATGGTCATCGGAGATAGCTGGAGAGAGTTAGGCGGGGCCGCCGGGATGCCGACAGGTAGGGCATCTCGGCGGCCGTTGGCCTATACTGCGGTCACAGCCCGCAATCCAGGCAGGATGGCGGGAAGTCCCACCAGGAACACGGTGAGGAAAACCGCTCCTGCTGCTGATCCGAACAGCAGCAGGACGCACAGGCGGGCGGTTCCGGGCCAGCTCCTCATAGCTGCCCGAACCGTCCGTACTGCTTCATGCGCTGCGCGCTCCATCATCGATCACCCCCTGCACCTCTCCGTCGGTCTGGATCGAGATCTTCTCGGATCCGCTGTCATCCGACCAACAAAGCAGAGCAGAGATCGAGGGCGACCGCCATGCTCCGTGCCGGGATCGCGCCAGAGTGGTGACGGATTTCTGCCAGTTGCCGTCAGCCGACGCTGCGGGGCGGCCAGTCGGTGACAGTCCGTTGTAGATTCGTGGACACCACCGGACGCCACCGGACAGCAGAGGCTCTCGTTGAACACGACGGACGACGACGCGCGGAATCAAATCGACCCGACTTCCGCAGCAACCCTTGCAGATCTTGCGCGCTTCATGAAGATTCTTCGTCTCCACGCAGACAGCCCGACCTATCGGGACCTGGAGAAGCGCGCCATGCGGCTTGGCCGGTCGCTTCCTCGGGCGACGTTGGGCGAGGTGCTGGCTGGTCGCCGCTTCCCTAGCAAAGCATTCCTGCTGACCTTTGTTGAGCTGTGCGGCATCGACCCGGCACGGGATCGACGGTGGGAGCAGGCATGGAACCGACTTGTTGTCATCTACAAGTTCTCGGGTGCCACTGTTGCTGAGGGCGAGGTCGAGCCGGTCCTCCCTGCCGAGGAAACGATCACGCCGCACGGCGGGGATGACTTGGCGAGGGCGGTACGCGAGGCCGTGGAGGCGCTCCGCAGGATCGGGGAGGAACTCGCGCAGAGTGGTCAACGAGATCTGGCTGGACGCGTCCTCAACACATCGTTCAATTTGCAGAACAGCCCTCTTACCGCTGGAGTCCGCCCGGCGGCCAGCGACGAGCAAGACCCAGTCGGGCTGCTTGGTGACGCTGCGGGCGGAGGTGTCGCAGGTGGCGTTCCAGGCCCTGGTACCAGTAGCTGGTCCGAAGTGCGACGAGCGCCCCGGCAATCCGTAGGAGGATCGGAAAACCCCGGTGCGGCTGAGCCAAAGAAGGCAATCGAAAAAGGTCGACTTCCGGCGGTCTGGCGGATGGAGCCGAGGAATCCTGATTTCACCGGCCGGGATGCCGTCCTGGTCAGCCTTCGTCGGCGGCTGCAATCCGGTGGTGCTGCAGTCGTACAGGCGCTCAGAGGGCTCGGAGGGGTGGGAAAGACGCAGATCGCGGTCGAGTATGCTCATCGTTTCGCCACAGCGTATGACGTTGTCTGGTGGATCTCAGCAGAGGACTCCAGTCTGATTGGAGAGCAACTGCTCGCGTTGGGCGTGGAACTCGGTCTGGTTAAGCACGGCGATGACGTCTCCGCCGCCGCTCCTGTAGTCAAGGCTCACCTGCGTGGGCGAGAGCGCTGGTTGCTCGTTTTTGACAACGCCGAGGATCCGTCCGGCCTCCGGGAGTGGCTCCCGGGTGGCCCGGGCCACGTGATCATCACATCGCGGGCGAGCGGGTGGGAGCACTTGGCTGCCGTGGTCTCCGTGGATGTCATGGCTCGTGTGGAGGCCGTCGCATTGCTGCGTAATCACCATTCCGACCTCGATGAGTCCGAGGCCGAGGAACTTGCACAGGCGCTGGGTGACCTGCCATTGGCGCTGGCCCAAGCGGCGGGCTTCCTGGCGGAGACCGCTACCAGCGTCAACGAGTACCTTCACCTACTAACCGAGCATTCTGGAGCGGTACTCAGTGAAGGTCGGACCGGCGACTACCCTCGACCACTTGCCGCAGCTATCGAGCTGAGCACCGCGCAACTCGCGGCGACCGACCCCGTGGCGCTTGGAATTCTGCGCGTATGCGCCTTTTTCGCCCCGGATGCCATACCAGTGCGCTGGCTTTCTAACATTCGCGCGCAGCGTGCGGACCTTGAGGGAGAACTGATCGCTCTCGCGACTGCGGTGAACAACCCGGTGGCTGTGCGGCGAAGCGTGGGTGTCATTAACCGCTTTGGTCTGGCAACCGTGAGTCGGGACGGCCTTCGCTTACACCGACTGGTGCAGAGCATTATCAGGCATCAAATTCCTGCGGACCGGGTTGAGCTTGTCCAGAAGTGCGCCCGTGAAATATTGGTGAGCCTTGATCCGGGCGATCCCGAGGACCCGAGTTTGTGGCCGCAGTGGGCGGCCGTCATCCCCCATCTGATGGCACTTGATCCAGCCACGGCGGATGACCAGAATCTCAAAAGGATGATATGCGCGGGCACTTGGTACCTCATCGAGCAGGGCGCGTCCGATACCAGTAGCAGGCTCGCGGGGGAAATTTACCAAAGATGGCATGCGGCCGCTGGGTCAGCTGATTTCTACACTATGTGGATGGGGCGGTGCCTTGCCCGAGCGCTACGTGAGCAGGGTCGTTATGAGAACGCCCGCAAGATATATGAGGACACCCTCCCTTTTTCGCGTCGGGAGTTGGGTGATGACCATCCCGACACTCTTCGGCTGGCTCATGGTTGCGCGATCAATCTGAGGATGCTTGGCCGTTATCATGACGCACGCGATCTACAGCAAGATACTCTTGAGCGTTATCGAATGGCATTGGGCGTCGATCACCCCCACACGTTGCACTCGGCTAATCACCTGGCCGTGGATTTTAGTGAGATCGGTGATTTCGATCGCGCCCGGGAATTGCACGAGCAGACGTTGTCTCAATATCGGCGGGTGCTCGGTGAGGATCATCCGGATACTCTGCGCTCTGCCAATAATCTTGCTGTGGACATGCGTAACCTCGGGCAGCATGAGCAGGCCAGGCGTTTGCAGGAGGACACCCTTGCTCGTCGTCGGCGGGTACTAGGTGAGGATCATCCATATACCCTGCACTCCGCGAACAGTCTGTCTGAGACACTCTATATATCTGGTCGATATGAATCGGCCTGGCAGATGCTGGAGGATGTCTTCGGGCGATATGTGCGGCTACTCGGGGAAGGGCACCCCGACGCCCTGCGAGCGGCGCGAAATCTCGCAGAGACGCTGCACCAGCTCGGGCACGACGAGCGCGCTCGAGAACTTCAGGAAAACACTTTGGCGCGCTACCGGAGCGTTCTTGGCGACGGGCACCCAGAAACCGTGCGGACCGCAGCGCATTTGGTCAAGATCCTCACGGCGCTCGGCCTGTATGACGAGGCGCGAGAGATTACAGTGCGATTGCTCGAACAGGCGAGTTGATCAATCGATTGGTTTGTCGGTCGCGCATTTTGGTCCGGATAACGCCCGGTCGGCCTCAGCCGATGTGCAGCAGCAACACCTGGCGGTCGCTGAGGTCGGAGACGCAGTCGCGCAACAGCCTCAGCCCGTCCAGCCCGGCCGGGCCACTCTCCTCGAAGTCCATCCCCATCTCGGCGAAGTGGGCCGCCAGATCCTCCGCGCGGTGCGCGCCGGGATCGAGCTGATCCAGTAACCCTGGTGCTGGAGTGATGAGCGTGGTCAGGCCGTACGCGCTGTTGATGGCCTCCGACTCGGCGTTGAACTCCGGCGGATCCAGGTCGATGCCGCGCTCCTCCAGATAGGTCAGGACGTACAGCATGCAGTAGCCGGACCAGTCGTACTCCTGTCGCGCCCTGCGCCCGTGTTCGGCCAGGTACGCGTGGAACGACGACGGCGATGTGCGGGCCAGGTGGGCCAGCTCAACGATGCTGTCCCTGGGGACCACTGTCAGTGACGTGATGGCGGACAACGCAATCTCCGTCGATTCAGGAGAGCACGCGGTAGGTGACGTGCAGGACCGCGCTCGCCGCCCGTGCCGTCAGCTGTTCCAGTTTCAGCGACGGGACGCCGTCGAACAGCCGCACACCGGTGCCGAGGGTGAGCGGCACGATGTGCAGCCGCAGTTCGTCGACGAGGCCGGCGGTGAGGTACTGGTTGATGGTGGTCGCGCCGCCGTGGATCAGGATGTCGCCGCCGCCGGCCGCCGCACGGGCCCGCGTGAGCGCCGCCTCGATCCCGTCGGTGACGAAGTGGAAGGTGGTGCCGCCCTCCATCGGCTGCGGCTCCCGTGCGTGATGGGTGAGCACGAACACCGGCTTGTGGAACGGTGGGTCGTCACCCCACCAGCCGTTCCACTGCCGATCCCATGCACCGCGCACGGGGCCGAACATGTTGCGCCCCATGATGACCGCCGACGCGTCTGTGATCTGGTCGAGCTCGGCCTGGTTCTCCTCGGCGGCGTCGAACATCCAGGCGTGCAGCCCACGGCCCCAGCCGTCACCGCCGTCGTCGCCGAACGGGCGTTCCTCGGTCTGGTTGAGCCCGGCCGAGTACCCGTCGGCGGAGATGGTCTGGTCGACGATCACCTTGCCGATACGTGTGGTCACAGCGCTCTCCATCGACGAATTCTGGGCGGGGGATCAGCCTACGGCCACACTTGGTCCCGATCGTGCATTGAACTTCTGGCAGCTATGGGGAGGGCACCGCCCGAAGGAACACCAGAACCAGAGCGGCGGCCATCACCACGGGGGCCAGGCCGCACGCGACACTCACCACCACCGCCGTGACCGGAGAGCTGGGGTCGGTCCCGGTCTCGCGTTTCGGGAAGGCGTACACGCCGACCAGGAGGAGCACGAGCCACAGTGGCACGAGCACGGGGGCGAGAGCGGGCCAGACGGGCCAGACCGGCTCGGTGACGATGCCCGGACCCAGGGCCGTCCAGGTGAGGGCGGCACCCGGGAGGAGGCCAACCGTGACCAGGGTGCAGACCAGCAGGGGTACGGGTCGACGCCGCCGTCCCACCCACTCGAACAGCGCCGCGCCGGCTGCGGCACCGATGAGGGTGCCAGCGACAGTGCTGGCGAGGAACGTGCCGGGCGCGGCCGGTGCGATGGTCAGCTCTGCCCCGCTCGCCGAGTAGTCGAGCGTGAACGTCAGTCCGTCGCGCTCAGCCCGCCAGCCGTCGCACAGGTAGCCGGGTACACGGCGAAGGCCCTGCCACCCCTGCCTCCCGGCGTTGCGCCGCAGCTGCTCCGAGAGCCCACAGTCGTCACCATCGTCGTACCAGAAGGACGCCCGGCCCGAGCCCAGGTCGTCGGCAGCGAGATGAACGCCCCACCGGTAGCCGTGCACGATTCGACCCGAGTCGACCGGCACCGCACCGGGCAGCAACTGCGCCGCCACTGTCTGCGCCTGGTCGTCGGTGGGCGGAGTGACACCGCGACCGCCGTACCAGGAACCGAGGCTGAGCCCGACCGTACCCAGCAACACCGCGCCGAGCAGCACCATCGCGACGCGCCGCAGCCGGCGGCTCATCGGCGCACCTCCCTGCCGTAGTGCGCTAGAGGCTAGCTCCCGGAGTCCGGTTCTGGTGCCCCCTGGATCGTGTCCAGTGCGCGACGAACGGATCGAGCATGCCGGGGTGGAGATTTAGCCTGATTCGGTGATCTCGATGGTTGGTACGGGGGTGCGGGTCAGGCTGCTCGGGCCGGTGGAGGTGGTCGTCGCCGGCGCTCCGCAGGCGGTGAACGGTGTACGCCGCAAGGCGGTACTGGCCACGTTGGCGCTGCACGCGGGCCGTGTCGTCAGCATCGACCGGCTCGTCGACGTGGTCTGGGGCGACCAGCTACCGGCCACCGCGGCGAACACGTTGCAACGCCACGTGTCCTACCTCCGCGGGGTGCTCGGTGAGCCCGGATCGATCGTGGCGCGCCAGCCCGGCTATCTGCTCGACACCGGGCCGGACTCCACGGACGTCCAGGCCGCCGAGCGCCTCATCGAGCTGGCCCGGCGCTCGACGGACCCCAACGAGCAGGTGAAGCACCTGACGGCCGCGGTGGCACTGTGGCGGGGCCCACCGCTGGCCGACGTAGCCGGGTCGGCCTGGCTTGAGGAGCAGGCAGAACACCTGGCACGCCTACGGTTGGAGGCCGAACGGTCGCTCGCCGAGGCCCGGCTGTCCGTCGGTGAGCACGCCGGCCTCGTCCCCGGGTTGGAACGGCTCGTCCGACAACACCCCTTCGACGAGCACCTGCACGCGCAGCTGATGCTCGCCCTGTACCGCGACGGCCGGCAGGGCGAGGCGGTCGCCACGTACCGGCGGTTGCGCGACAACCTGCGGGAGAACCTCGGCCTCGACCCCGGTCCGCGGCTACGCGACCTGGAGTGCGCCATCCTGCGCCAGGACAGCGCCATCGCCGCACCGGCCCCGGCGGCACCGACGCGGGTCGCGGCGCAACTGCCTCCCCCCGTACCCACGTTCACCGGACGCGACGCGGAGCTCGCCGCCCTCGACGCGCTGATCGACCGGGGCGGCGCCGTCGTGGTGTCCGGGACGGCCGGCGTCGGCAAGACCGCCCTCGCCGTGCACTGGGCGCACCGCGCGGCCGAGCGCTTCCCCGACGGGCAGCTCTACGTCAACCTGCGCGGCTTCGACCCGGCGGCCACACCAACCGAACCGGTGCGGGCGCTGCACGGTTTCCTGGAGGCGCTCGGCGTTCCGGTGGCCCGGATGCCCCGCGACCTGGACTCGATGGCGAGCTTGTACCGCACGACGGTGGCGGGCAAGCGACTGCTGGTGGTGCTGGACAACGCCCGCGACGCGGAGCAGGTCCGGCCGTTGCTGCCCGGCTCACCGGACTGCCTCGCCATCGTCACCAGCCGCGACCAGCTCATCCCGCTGGTCGTCACCGAAAGCGCCCAACCGGTGCCTCTCGACCTGCTGAGCCCCGGCGAGGCCCGCGACATGCTGGTCCGCCGGCTGGGGGAGAGCCAGGTCGCCGCCGAACCCGCCGCGGCCGACACCATCGCCGACCGGTGCGCGCGGCTGCCCATCGCCCTGGCCATCGTGGCCGCCAGAGCCGCCACCAACCGGCGCTTCTCGTTGGCCGCCGTCGCCGGCGAGCTGGGCGACCTGGACGCCTTCCGCGCAGGTGACGAGGCCACCGACGTACGGGCGGTCTTCTCCTGGTCGTGCCGGACGCTCAGCCCGGCCGCGGCCCGGCTGTTCCGGCTGCTGAGCCTGCATCCCGGCCCGGACGTCTCCGCCCCGGCCGTGGCCAGTCTGGCCGGCGTCGACGGGCAGGCGACCGGCCCTCTGCTCACCGAGCTGACCCGGGCGAATCTCTTCACCGAGCACACGTACGGGCGCTACGCGTTCCACGACCTGCTGCGCGCGTACGCCGCCGACCTGGCCGAGGAGGCCGAGCCGCCGGCCGAGCGTCGGGCCGCCATCCACCGGCTGCTCGACCACTGCCTGCACACCGCTCACGCCGCCGACCTGGCACTGCACCCGCACTTCAGCGCGATCAGCCTCCCGCCTCCCCGGGCGGGTGTGACGCCGGAACGCCCCAGGAGCCGATCGGCCGCCGCGGCGTGGTTCGCCACCGAGGTCCCCGTCCTGCTCGCGGCCGTGCCGCTCGCGGCGCGGTCCGGGTTCGAGGGGCACGCCTGGCAGCTCGCCTGGACAATGGCCGGCTTTCTGCACCGGCAGGGGCACTGGCAGGACTGGCTCGGCACGCAACAGATCGCTCTGGCCGCCGCGTCCCGCATCGGGGATCAGGCGGGGCAGGGCCACGCGCACCGCAGCCTCGGTCTCGCCTGCTCCCGGCTCCGACGGTACGACGAGGCCGACGACCACCTGCGGCGCGCACTCGACCTGTTCACCGACGTCGGCGACGACGCCGGACGGGCGCACACCTGCCTGAACCTTGGTCAACTGGCCGAGCGGCAGGGGCAGCACCAGCAGGCGCTGCACCATTCCCGGCGGGCGCTGACCCTGTTTCGGGCGGCCGGAAACCGGGCCGGGCAGGGGTACACCCTCAACGCGGTCGGCTGGCAGGAAGCGCTGCTCGGCAACTACCACAGTGCCCTCGAATCGTGCGGCCAGGCGCTGCGGATGTTGCAGGAGGTGGACGACGTCCAGGGACAGGCCGACACCTGGGACAGCCTCGGCCACGCCCACCATCAGCTCGGCGACGACCGGCGGGCCATCGCCTGTTACGGGCACGCCCTCGAACTCTTCACGCAGGTCAACGACAGGTACGCCGAGGCGGGCACGTACGTCAATCTCGGCGGCAGCCACCTGGCGCTCGGCGACGTCGCCGCCACCCGTGCCGCGTGGCGGCGAGCACAGACCATTCTCGACGAGCTCGGCGATGCCGACGCCGACTCGATCCGCGCCGACCTCGAACAGCTCGACGCCACCCGGCTGCGCTGACGTACGTCGCTTTCAGCGCCGTTTCCGGGCCGCTTCAGCGCCGCCCGGCACTCTTCGGACACCAGTCTCTTCCGCATGAGGAACGGAGCGTTCGATGAGTCGTTTGGCACACCGCCTCGCGGTGATCGGGGTGGTCAGCGCGACGGTGCTGGCCATGTCCTCCGCCGCCGTCGCCCAGACCGACAAGCCGCCGAGCAAGGGCGCCGACTGCGTGGTCCAGCACGTCGACGAGAGCGGCAAGGTCCTCCGCACCGAGACCGCGCCCGAGGGCCGGGAGCACGGCCCGTTCCGCTGCGTCGGCGGGAAGTGGACGTTCGCCTGGGCACCCTTCGGGGCGGACGACATGATCACGGCCGACGAGATCCAGGTCGAGCCGTCCGGTGCCGTGTCCGTTCGACGCTTCACCGGCCCCGCGCTCGGCAACGACCTCACAGTGGGCGAGATCGCCGGCATCGCCCAGGCCGTCAGCGGCAGCCGGGAGGTGTTCGTCGACCGCGCGATAGTGGCGGTCGACGACGGCAAGGAGCGGACCCCGGAGCAGATCGAGGCGCTGCTGGCCGGCAAGGACGACACCGGGGTACGGGTGCTGGACATCATCGAGAAGCCCGACGCCGCCATGTCGACGAAGGACGTCATCGACGAGGCCGGCGGCACACCAGAGACGACCGTCGTCTATTTCAGCCTCTGGGGCGCGATCAAGTCGGTGTTCGCCTGGATCGTGGACACGATCGGCGAGATCGGCGAGTGGATCGACGACCACTGCGAGTGGGGGTCTCCCAACACCACTGGCGACATCGTGACGTGTCGCTGGTAGCCCGTCCCACCCCGCCGACCCCGATCACGGAAATGAGGACAGCATGACAACTCTGCGGGACATCACCAGGCGCGCCACCATCGTCACGACCGCCCTGATCGTCGGACTGACGGCTTCGTACGCCCCGTCGCAGGCCGCCGAGGGGGAGGCCCGGACGACGATCACCGACCACCCCGGTGCCCCGGGCACGATGCTTCGACAACTGGAGGACCTGACCGGCCGGCCCGTCGGCGACCTGGACAAGGTGCTGGCCGTCGACACCGGCGGGCGGACCCTCACCAGCGACCAACTCGCGGCGCTCGCCGCCGGCAAGGAGGTCGACGGCGTCAAGGTCGTCGGCACGATCCCGGGCAGCCGGGAGGTGCTCGGCACGACAATGGCCGACCTCGCCGACGGAACGTACGACGGCACTGGCGACGGCGGGACGGCGACGTCCCTGCTCTTCGCCTCGTCCACCTCCGGCGGCCGGGAGTGGTGCCTGACCATGTGCGTCGCGTCCGGCAAGTCCGTCTGGGAATGCCTGCTGTCGCGCCGGACCGGGGAGCTGATCCTCACCCTCGACCTGGCCGGCGGTACCACGGTCGGAGGGACGAAGGCGGCCTTCGAGAAGGCGAATGGTGTCGCCGTCGACGGCCCGTCCAGCGTGCAGACGCTCATCGGCGACGGCGAGCCGTCGGCGGACGAGATCAGGACGCTCCTCGACGGCAGGGACATCACGTCCTTGCGCCGGGTGGCGACAGTGGACCGACCGGACCCGGAGTGGGCGCTTGCCGACGTCGCCGAGAAGTCCGGCGTCGTGTACGCGAAGACCAAGGGTCACCTCTTCACCCTCAACCTGCCGATCCTCGGCAAGATCCTCGTGTTCTGCGTCTCGCAGGACAACGGGAAGACCTGGAAGTGCTCGGCTCGTCAGTGGGGCGGGTTCTGACCGGTAGACCGTCCACGGTCCCGCTCCGCCCGACCTCCCCGGTCGACGCGGAGCGGGGTTCCGCGCTTGAGCGGGCCGCTCATACTCACGAGATGATCAGCAGCGACCCTCGCGTGCCGTGGCCGCCTCGGGATTCCCACCCGACAGACAGCTCGACACTGCCGCTCTACATGGTCCTCTTCTTCGTCCTGGGCGTCTTCAGCTTCGCGATCTACGGGCTGAGCGACGGCGAGGGAGCGCTCATTCTCGCGAGCATCATCTCGGGAGTGTTCTTCGCGTGCTTCCTGATCCTCTTCGCGATCTACTGGGTCGGATACCTGCTCAAAGGCCACGCCATCTGGCAGGCCGAGCGCCAGGCCGCGTCTGATGGGCCTTCCGTGGGTCAACAGCCGGGGGACTGAGCCCGTCGACTACGACGCCCCCGTGCAGTCCTCCACTCAACCCTGGAGACCGCCGGTGGCGTCTCACCCTGCGTCCGCACTCAGACGCGAGGTGGACGCGACCTGGAGGTGGCGTGAGTCGGCACGAGGACGACGAAGAGTTCCGGCTGTTCGTCCAACGACAGTGGGGATCGCTGCTTCGAACGGCCTACCTGCTGACCGGTGACCGGGGGACAGCCGAGGACCTGACGCAGTCGGCGTTGGAGAAGACCCATCGGCGCTGGGGGCGGGTGCTGCGCCGGGACGCGCCCGAGGTCTACGTACGTCGGGCGATGGTGAACACGGCGATCTCCTGGCGACGTCGACGGCGGCCGTTGGAGGTGCCGCTGCTGACCTCCGACAGCCAGCCGACTCACGACGCGTACGCGCAGGTGGAGCAGCGGCAACTTCTCCTCGCCGCGTTACGGCGATTACCGCCCAGGACGCAGGCGGTGCTGGTGCTGCGCTACTTCGAGGATCTCAGCGAGGCGGACACCGCCAAGGTCCTCGGCTGCTCCGTCGGCGCGGTAAAGAGCCAGGCGTCGCGCGGGTTGGCCCGACTGCGCAGCGACTTCGTCCCACCCGCCGCGCAGTCCCCGGCACGGCTCGAGGAGGAACTGGCATGACCGGAAGCTTCGCCAATTCGACGCTCGGTCCCGCGCTGCGGCAGGCCGCGCACGGCGTCGACGTACCCGAGGATCCCTGGCCCGGGTTCGCCGGCCGGGAGCGACGGCACCAGCGGACGCGGCTGATCCGCACGGCGTTGGCCGCCGCGGTCGGGGTCGCGCTCGTCGGGGTCCAGACCAACGTGGTTCCGTTGCCCGGATGGGCGCCGGGTATCGCGGTCGCCGCCACTCCGACGGCGCTGCTCGACGCACCACCACGGGGCGCGCTGGCCGGAGATGAGGCTTGGCTGGACACGCTACGGGCGCGGATCACCGCCGATCCGCCGGTGCGAATCGACGCCCCGGTGGGTGCCTGGAAGATCGGCGACAGTGACCGGATCCGTCTGATCTACGGCAGTGACCAGCCGGGCCACCGGGTCGCGCTGGTCGCGGTGCCGCTGCGGTTCGGCCTGCTGACCAGGGAGGCACTGGTCTGGTACGTGGGTCCCGCCGGGGCCGGTGCCCAGCAGATGCGGTACAGCGGCCACAGCGAGGGTGACGACGACCCGGTGATGACGCTGATGCGGGCCTACCCCGACCGGCCCGGGTTCGCGGTCGCCGTCGGTCCGCCCGAATCCACTGTGACGATCACTGGTGACCCTCGATACACGTCGAGGGGCACCGTGGAGTACCGGGACATCGCCCGGGCGGACGGAGGCGGAGTCGGCTTCGGCGTACTGCCGCCCGAGCCCCTGCCGCACGAACCCGTCGTCCGGGTCAGCCGCGGCGACCGGGTGTTCTTCCAGGGCGGTCTGGGCGGCGGCCCGTACGCCGGGCTCGACCCGACCGGGCCGGAGATGGACTCTCTGCTCGTCGGCGCTCGTCAACCCGTCCGAGGTACGCCGATCGACGACACCAACCTCCGCAACTTCGTCCAGACGGCACTTCAGAACAGTCACCTCCCGGTCGGCGGCACGACAGTGCGGGTGCGGTGGTCGGGCCGCGATGACGGGCAGGCCGCCGCGCTGCTCACCGTGCAACCGGCCGGGGGCGGAGTGATCGCGTACGCCATGCACGGCGACGATCGGACCGGCTGGTACATCGACCTACGGCTGCTGCTACCGGCCGAGGGTGCCGACCAGCGACCGATTGGCTGGCGGGTCCGGACCGAGGACGGTGCCCGTCCCGCCACCGGCGAGGTGCGGGTGATCGCACCGCCGGACGCGGCCCGCGTCACGGTGACGATCGAAGGCGCATCCCCGGCCACTGTCACCCTCGACGCGTCGAACGCCGGCACCACCCGGGTACCAGCGGACCGGGCGGCCACTCTCACCGCGTACGGCAGGGACGGCGGCGTCCTCGGGACCACCCCGCTGCCGCCCGTGGAGACCGACAGCAGCGCAGGAGGTCTGCCCGGCGACAGCCCTGCCACCCGGGTGACACCCTGACGCGACGGCAGGCGGGCCGAGCCGTCCCCGGACGGCACGGCCCGCGTCGGCCTCTAGGATCGACAGCCTTGACGGCGAAGACGGCCTGCGGGAGCGCGTGGTGACGATCGAGGCAGAACGGCCAGCCGACCGGCTCGCCGACATCGCCGAGCGGGCCGATGCCGTACTCGTGGACTTCGACGGGCCGATCTGCCGCCTGTTCGGGAGCAAGGCCGCGCCGCGCGTCGCCGCCGATCTGCGTCAGTTGATTCTCAGCCGGGGCGTCGTCCTGCCCGACGAGCTACGCGACGGAGACGACCCGCTGGCGCTGTTCCGCGCGACAGCTGCCTTCGCGCCCGAGCTGGTGGGCGTCGTTGGTGCGGCCCTGGCATCGGCGGAGGTCGAGGCGGCGGCGTCCGCGGAGACCACCATCGGAGCCTTCGACCTGGTCAGGGCATGCCTGGCGACCGGGCGAAGCCTCGCTGTCGTCAGCAACAACTCTGCCGCCGCCATCGGTGCCTACCTCGGGCGCCGCGACCGGGCCCGCTACTTCGCCGCCGTCGTCGGGCGGGGCGAGCATCCCGATCTGCTGAAGCCCGACCCGACGCCCGTTGTGCAGGCCCTGCGGGCGCTGAAGGTCGCACCCGGCGCCGCTGTTCTGGTCGGTGACTCGGTCACCGACGTCGAGGCCGCCCGAGCAGCCGGTGTCGCCTGCATCGGGTACGCCGACAAACCCGCCAAGGCCGAACGCCTCACCGCCGCCGGTGCCGACGCGATCGTGACCGACATGACCGACCTGGCCTCGGTTCTCGCTCGTACGCGCACGCCGGTCAGCCTGCTGCCGTGGGTCGACTCGGGCGGCGGGCCGCTCATCGTCGTGCCGACGACCGCGTTCGGCGAGTGGAACGGCGCGTCGGACGACGACGATGACTTCTGGGGTGACTACGGCCGGGCCTGCCGGGTCGACGGTTACGTGGGGGTGCTTGACGTCGGTGCCGCCCAGGCGCTCGTTCTGGCCGACGAGCCGGCCTCCACCACGTACCTCCCGGACCGGCGGATCTTCGTGCGGTGGCTGTACGCCGACTCCGAGGCAGAGGTCGTCCGCCTCGTTCCCCGGGCGGTCGAGATCGCCGACTGGGAGGACGCGGGTACGTGGACGACCAGCGGGCCAGCCGAGTTGTTCGACTCCGCCTACACAGGTGACGGGTTGGAGCACACCACCCACCTCACCGTTGACCTGGCCCGTGGCACCTACCTGATCCGCACCGCTCTCGTGCAACCCGACGAGAGGACGGCGCTGATGCTGGTCCACCTGGTCGAGCAGACGCGGCCGGTCTGAGCGACCCGAACAGCTCTGAACAGGCCGGCGCCCGGCAGGGCTCCGGCCCGCCCAACGCCCTCACACGGCCGGACTTCTGTCACCTTGCATCGTCGGGCCGAGGTACAGTTTTCTGTACCCACCTGGAGGTGATCGTGCGAACCGTGAACTTCACCCAGCTTCGGCAGAACCTGGCCGCCGAACTCGACAGTGTCATCAACGACGCGGAGGAAGTGGTGGTGACCCGGTCAGGCCACGAGCCGGTGGTGATCGTGCCGCTCGCTGAGTACGAGTCGATGAAGGAAACCGAATACCTCCTGCGTAGCCCGGGCAACGCCGCCGCTCTGCGCCGATCGATGGCGGAGTTGGAGGGCGATGATGTGGTCGAGCGCGACCTGATCGACCCGGCAACGGTGCGAGACGTCGCATGAGACTGGTCTTCACCGCGACTGCGTGGAGCCAGTACCTCAGTCACACGGACCGTAAGTTGGTCAAACGCATCAATGACCTCATCGCGGACGCCATGCGCAACGGGTACGAAGGCATCGGCAAACCGGAGCCCCTTCGGGGAGAGCTGTCCGGCTTCTGGTCCCGCCGGATCGATCGTGAACACCGGCTGGTGTACCGGATCACCAAGGATGACGTCGAGATCATCGCCTGCCGATATCACTATGGCGACAGCTAGCAAGTTCGGAGCGCCGACCGGTTGGCGGCGAGGCCTCGCAACTCCGCCTACCTCGACGCCACTGATGCCGCCGAGCACCACACCGATTGCACGTCCGTTCACGAGGTGGCCGTGTGGATCTCCGATTGGGTCGGGACGATGCGGTGGCGGCGGACCGGGTACAGGACCGGGTGGGCGATGCTCCAGGCGGCGCCCGCGCAGACGAACTCCTTGTACCGGGCCGCGAGCTTCCCGGTGAGCTGCGCCGGCCTGGCCCGGTCGTCGGCGGTCACGTACTGGATGATGCCGTCGCGGCGGCCGAGGCTGATGCACTGGTTGAAGTAGCGCAGCGGGGCCTTGGGGAACTTCGCCCGACCGGTCAGGCGCGCGGCGATGGCGTCGGCGGCCTGCCAGGCCATCGGGATGCCCGAGGCGCAGGACATCCGCAGTGGCTTGCCGCCCGGTCCTTCGGCGATCGCGGCGTCGCCCACCGCGTACACCTCGGGGTGTGAGACCGACCGCATGCTGGCGTCGACGATGATCTGGCCGGTCTGCGCGACCGCCAGGGTCGTGGCGGCGGCGATGGGGTGCACGGCGAAGCCGGTCGTCCACACCGTCACCTGGGCCGGGATCTCCCGACCGTCGCGGGTGACAGCACCGTCCGCCTCGACCCGCGTGATGTCGGCGTGCTCGTGCAGTGTGATGCCGAGCCGGTCGCAGACGCCGCGCAGGTGCTGCTGCGCCTTGCCGTTGAGCCAGTCGCCGAGACCGCCGCGGGCGGCGAGCGCGACGTCGAGGTCCGGCCGGGTCTCCGCGATCTCGGTGACCGCTTCGAGGCCGGTGAGGCCGCCGCCGACGACGAGCACGGTCCCGCCGGCAGCGAGGTGGGCGAGGCGGTCGCGCAACCGCAGCGCCGAGGGCCTGCCCGCGATGTCGTACGCGTGCTCGGCGACCCCGGGGACGCCGTGGTCGGCGGTGACGCTGCCGAGGGCGTAGACGAGCGTGTCGTACGCGATCTCGTCGGTGCCGTTGTCGTCGACGAGCGCGACGGTCCTGCGGTCGGCGTCGACGGCGGTTACCCGCGCCTGCCGAAGCGTGACGCCGGTGCCGGCGTAGACCTTGCTCAGTGGGCGTGGTGTGAGGTCCTGTCCGGTGGCGAGCTGGTGCATGCGGACCCGCTCGACGAAATCCGCGTCGGCGTTGACGAGGGTGATCTCGGTGTCGTCCGGGTGCAGCCGCTTGGCGAGACGCCCGGCGGCCATGGCTCCGGCGTAACCCGCTCCGAGGACGACGATGCGGTGCTTCATGGTGGCACTCCTGTCTCGGTGGTGGTCGCTTCCTGAACCGGACAGCGACGCGATTCCTGACAGGAGTCGGCTATGAGCTGGATCACCAGACGCGGAGGGTGGGCTCCTCGTGCTCCGAGGCGGACCACTGCCGGGTGGCGCGGACGAGCTTGTCGGGGTTGACCTGGTTGTGGATGGCCGCCACGCCCTCGGGCGTCACCTCCAGCGACATCACGCCGATGACCCGGTCGTCGATCACGACCACCACCGCCGGAGCGCCGTTGGCGGTGGCGACGTGTACGGCTGGGCTGCCACCCACCAGGTCCCGTTTGACGTCGGTCGGCTTGAACAGGCCGCGCAGGAACTTCGCCACCGCCAGTGCGCCGACGATCGGCGCGGACCGGGCCGGGATCTTGCCGCCACCGTCGGCGGTGCTCGTCGCGCCGTCGGTCAGCAACTCCACCAGCCGCTGGATCTCGCCGTTGTTGGCCGCCGTGAGGAACTCCGCGACGACCTTCCGGGCGGCGGCGCGGTCGACCTCCGCGCGGGCCCGTTCGGCGGTGACGTGCTGCTTGGCGCGCCGGTAGGTCTGCTGGCAGTTCGACTCGGTGATGCCGAGGATCTCGGCGATCTCACCGTGCGGGTAGCCAAAGGCCTCCCGCAGCACGTACACCGCTCGCTCGTTGGGTGACAACCGCTCCAGCAGGGTCAGCACCGCCATCGAGACGGACTCGCGCTGCTCGGCGGTGTCGAGCGGGCCGAGCATCCGGTCCCCGCCGAGGACCGGCTCGGGCAACCACGTGCCCACATAGGTCTCCCGCCTGGCCCGCGCCGAGGTCAGCTGGTTGAGGCACACGTTGGTGAGGACCTTCGTCAGCCACGCCTCGGGCGTCTCGACGTGTTCCCGGTCCGCGCCCTGCCAGCGGAGGAAGGTGTCCTGAACGGCGTCCTCCGCGTCGCTGGCCGAACCCAGCAGGCGGTAGGCGATCGCCTCCAGGCGGGGCCTGGAGTGCTCGAACACCTCGACCTCGTCCGGGCTGAGCGGCATGGCTAGACAGTATCCGGGCGGGCGGCGCCGCCGTCCCGGTGCCCGTCCCACCGCTCGCGCCATGATCAAGTGACGAAAAGTAGCTTTGAGCGCTGTTCCTGACCTCTTTTTCATCACTTGATCAACGGATCGCACGGCGCGCGTGGTGGTCGTACCCTTGCCGCTGTGACGTCCGATCCGTTGCGCCGCGCCCTCACCGCACCCGCGGACCCGCCGCTACGGCCCCTGCCCGACCAGGTCGTCGCCCTGCTGGAGGTCCTGGACGCGCCGCCGCGCCTCGCCGCGCACCTGCGGGCCGTGCACGACGTGGCCGCGCAGCTCGCCGACGCGATGGCGCACCGGTTCCCGCAACTCCCGTTCGACCGCGAGGCGGTGCTCTTCGGCGCCGCCACCCATGACATCGGCAAGGTCCGGCACCCGGAGGAGTTGTCCGGGCCCGGTTCCGCGCACGAGCCCGCCGGTTACGAGCTGCTGCTCCAGCATGGCGTCGGCGAGTCGTCGGCCCGGTTCGCGCGCGACCACGCGTCCTGGCACCAGGACAGCGTCGGCGTCGACGACCTGCTGGTCAGCGTGGCCGACAAGGTGTGGAAGGGAAAGCGGGTCACCGACCTGGAAGAGCTGCTCGTGGACCGGCTGGCCGACGCCACCGGCCGCGAGCGCTGGTCGGTCTTCCTCGACCTGGACGACATCCTCGATGAGATCGCCGCCGACGCGGACCGTCGACTCGCCTTCCAGGCGACCCATCCGGTACGCGGGTGAACCCGGTCAGCGGCTCGCCGGACCCGTCCCAGCCGTCCGGCGTGGTGTGGACGCGGTCGGCGTCTCGTCGTACGGCGTCGACCGGCGGCGGAACGTCGCCATCACCACGGCGGTCAGGCAGATCGCCGCGGCTGCCATGAGCGGCGGGCGGGCACCGAGGTGGACGGCCGCGGAGCCGAGCGGAATCGCCACGACGAGCGGTCCGAACATCGCGGTGTTGGCCGTCGCGGAGACCCGTCCCAGCAGCGCTGACGGCGTGTGGGTCTGTACGGCGGTCACCGCCGCGACCAGGGTCCAGGGCAGCCCGACGCCGGCCACCACCGCCCCGACGACAGTTGCCGGCCACCACGGCAGGCAACGCGTCAGGCAACCGACCGCGAACAGCGCCGTTCCGGCGACACCGATGGCCACGGGACCTCTCGCCGCGATGAGCCGGCCGACGATCAGGCCACCGAGAACGGAACCCGCGCCCTGCGCGCTGGCCAGCACACCGAGGAACGTCGTCGGCAGGCGTAGCTCGGTCACGACGATCGCGTAGATTCCCGCGGTCGTGAAGCCGGACATGGCTATCGACACCGCGGCGAGCACGACCGCCAGCCGGGTCGCTCGCTGTCCGAACAGGACCACCATTCCGGCACGTGGGCCGTCGCCGCGTTCGGGGGGCCGGCCGGTGGGCGCACCGTTGAGGCGAAGGAGCGCGTACAGGGTGGCGACCAGGACCGGCATGGCGGCGCTGAGGACGGCGACCGCGTGGCCGCCGCGCCACCCGTAGAGGCCGGCCCCGGCCAGGGGAGCGACGAGCTTCATGCCCTCCTGCGCGCTGGAGCGCCACCCGTTGACGTCACCGAGTTCGGCCGGCGCGAGTGCCGACGGCAGCAACGCCGTCTCGCCGGCGTCGATCAGCACGTAGCTGACGCCGTAGGCGCACGCGACGGCGAAGATGAGCCATGTCTGCCCCGGCCCGCGCACCGCGAGGAGTGCGAGCAGGGCGGCCGCCAGTATGAGGTTGACGGCGATGACCAGCGGCCGCCGGGCCGCCCGGTCGAGCAGACCGCCCAACCACGGGCCGGTGAGCACCGGGGCGTAGACGCAGAGCCCGGCGAGGGCGGCGAGGCTGGTGGAGCCGGTGAGGTCCAGGATCCAGATGCCGGCGACCAGGGACATGGCGCTGCTGCCGAAGCCGGACAGCAGGGAGATCGCCACGAACAGGCCCGCGTTGCGACGCATGAGCACTCCGAGTTGAGTCGAGGTGACTCATATCCTCAAGCTTGAGCGGAGTGCGGGCAATGCCGCTGGCCCTTGTCAATCAACCGTTGACAGGGCGACGTCGATCTTCCTCGCGGCGGTCCGCGCCGGCGCGGGCAGTCGCTTACCCGCTCCGGCGAGATCGGTGGTGAGGTGCAGGGCCAACGCGTGCAGCGAACCCGGGGCCGCGTCCAGCGCGGCGTCCACGGTGCTCCGGACGAGCGCCGCTCGACGAAATCGGCTGTCCCACCGCTGGTCGGCCCCGATCCACCGGGCCAGGTCGGCCACCGCCGCCCGCAGCGCCGCGATCTGCTGAGGCATCCGGAGGTCGAGCTGCTGCCGCCGGGACCACCGTGCCGCCACCAGCCGTTGTCGACGCTGCTCGGCGGCCTGCCGGCTGCCGAGGCCGAGTGCCGTCGCGATCTGAGCCCACGTCGCACCGTCGTGGCGTGCGCGGTCGATGAGCTCCAGCTCCTGCTCGTCCAGGCGGGCGCGGGTGGCGCGGACCTCCGCCAACCGGGCCAGCTCCGACGTCATCCGTCAACGTTACATTGACACTGTTGGAGTCTGGGCGGCGATCGCCTTGGGGGCGCGAACCATGAACACGTCCACCGCATCCTCGGTGTCGAGGGTGAAGCCGTGCCGCTCGTACAGGCTGCGGGCCGGGCTGCCCCGCAGCACGTTCAGCCGGACCGGCGTGCCGGCGCTGTCGCACCGACGCAGCAACTCGCGCAGAACTGCCGTGCCGATGCCACTGCCCTGTAGCCGCGGAGCCAGGTAGAAGTGCTCCAGCCAGTGGGCGTCCGCGGCGGGCCGCAGCGCCACGCAGCCGGCGAACGCGCCGTCCACCTCGACGACCCAGGTGTACGCCGGTGCGAAACCGTCCCGCAGGCGCTGCCGCACCCGCTGTTCGTCGTACCGCCCGAGCCGTTCCAGATCGGCCCGCAGTACCACCGCCCGCAACTCGGCCACCGCCTCGACGTCCGCCGCCGAGGCCGGCCGAAGCTCCCAGTCCGCCATGATCAATAAGCTATCGCGGCCCGGTGACCTCGTGTTGGCGCAGCCCCGCGACGAGGAGTTCGACCATGCGACGCGCGTCATAGCGAGGTTCGCCGGCGCCGATGCAGAGATTGCCGACACCGCGCAGCAGCTCAAAGGCCCTCACGTCGGGGCGGATCTCGCCAGCCGCGGCAGCGGCGTCGAGCAGTTGGGCGCACACCGGCAGGAGCCGGTCCAGGAAGTAGGCGTGCAGCGCCTCGAAGGCCGCGTTGTCGGACTGTAGCGCCTCGGCGAGGCCGTGCTTGGTGACCAGGAAGTCGACGAAGATATTGATCCATTGGGCGAGGGCGGCGTGCGGTGTGTCGCTCTCCGCCAACAGCGTCGGCCCGGCCTCCGCGCACGCCTCGACCTGGTGTCGGTAGACGGCGACGATGAGGTCGGCGCGGGTCGGAAAGTGGCGGTAGATGGTGCCCACACCGACGCCGGCCCGGGTGGCGATGTCCCGTACGGGCACGTCCACGCCCGAGGTGACGAAGGCCGAGGCGGCGGCGGCCAGCAGTGTCGCCTCGTTGCGCCGGGCGTCGGCCCGCTTCCGCGGGGTCGGCCTCCCTGGTTCGCCGTCGATGTCGACCAACGCGCCGTTACCTCCGTCACTCGGCAAACGGAACAGTGTCCCGTGTCATTGTTAGCGGAACGAGGTTCCACTTGACCAGGATGCCAGATCGGGTGGACCAGTCGCCACCGCCGCGGACACCGCGCCTTCGGGTGCGGTGCTCGGCACCGCTGGTCACCTAGGATGAGACCCATGAGCGCTGAGGCTGTCGGCATGCACATGCCCGCCGTTGTGACGCTCGCAGACGTGGCGGCGATGAACGCCGCCGATCCGAACGGTCACCGCTATGAGACCAGCCCCGAGGGGGTCCTGTCGGTCATGCCGCCGCCCGATTCGGAACACGCCATGATCGCCAGCCGCCTCTTCGCCTGGCTGATCGTGGCCGGGTGGCCTGCCGAGCACGTGCTTCAGGCGGTCGGTGTGCGCATCTCCGGACCGGACGGTGACGGTGGCCGCATCCCCGACGTGAGTGTCTGGCGTAAGCCGCCGTCCCGCAGCGTCTGGGCCGCGGTCGCCGACGTCGTACTCGTCGTGGAGATCGTCTCGCCGGGCTCGGAGGCGATGGACTCCGTGACCAAGGTCCGCGAGTACGCGTCGGCGGGGATCCCGCAGTACTGGGTCGTCGATCGGGACGGCGCGCAGACGGTCACCCTCCACCGGCTGAGCAGGGACGGCAGCTACGAGACGCGGGCACGGATGCCACTGGCCTGGCTGCTCCAGACCGCCCCCGCCGACCACCTCGACTGAACGCCAGCATCGACGGCCCTGACCTGTCGTATCTTTTCGGGATGGTGCAGCCGGTGTGGGCGAACGGTGACGCGTACGAGGCGTACGTGGGTCGGTGGAGCCGCCTGGTCGCTGTGGAATTCCTGCGCGGGTTGGCCGTTGCGCCGGGGCGGCACTGGCTCGACGTGGGCAGCGGCACCGGAGCGTTGACCTCGACGATCCTCACCCACAACGACCCCGCCGAGATAACCGGCATCGACCCGTCGGAGGGCTTCGTCGCTGTCGCGCGTACCCAGGTCACCGACCCCCGAGCGGCCTTCCATGTTGGTGACGCCCAAGCGCTGCCGCTGCCCGATCGCGTCGCGGACGTGGTCGTCAGCGGATTGACGCTCAATTTCGTGCCGGAGCCCGCGCGGGCGGTGGCGGAGTTCACCCGGGTGGTCCGGCCGGCCGGGGTGGTGGCCGCCTACGTCTGGGACTACGCCGATCAGATGGCGATGATGCGGCACTTCTGGGCCGCCGCCGCACAGCTCGACCCGGCCTCGGCGAAGCGGGACGAGGGGAACCGCACCACCGTGTGCCAGCCCGACGCGCTCCGCACGCTGTGGGAGCGGGCCGGGTTGCGGGACGTGTCGGTCTGGCCGGTCGACGTACCGACGACCTTTACCAACTTCGCCGACTACTGGGCACCGTTCCTCGGCGGTCAGGGGTCCGCCCCGGGGTACGTCGCGACGTTGGCCGAATCCGACCGGGCCGCGCTGCGGGAGTTGCTGGCGACCCGGCTTCCGATCGAGCCGGACGGGTCGATCCGGCTCACCGCGCGGGCCTGGGCCGTGCGGGGCACGCCGCCCGAGTAACCCGTCGCGCCAAGCCCTTCCCGAGCCTTCCGGGCTCTTGTCGCAATTCGGACAAGACGGTAAATCCCCTGGTAGGGCACCCTTGGGGCAGGTGGAGGTAGACGGGTGGCGGGCCACATCCCGATCCTCCGGCCCGGTGGGGACAACATCGTCCGCACCGGTGCCGCCCTCACCCAGCCCGGCCTCGAAGCCGTGGCGGTCACGGCACAGCTGCCGTGCCGATCGCGCGTACGACAGGCCGTGGCTGTCACCGACACCCCTGCGGGCGCCCGCAGCGGTGCCTCCGCCCATCGGGACAAGGACGTCAGCACCATCGGCAGTCAGGCAGCGCCGTCCGCCGGTCGTGCCCGCCGTCCCCGTGCCCCGCCGGCCTTTCGCACTGTGGACCCCGCCGGGGTCCGGCGTCGCTCGACCGCGCGCCGAGGCCCGGCGACCGAGCAAGAAAGGGCCCGACATGGCCGCTCCCACTGCAACCGCAGCCCTGAACGCATCCGTCTTCGCGCCGGGTGACCAGATGCTGCTGACCGTCACCTACTCGGACGCCGACACCAAACCGCTGACCGTCACCATCGTGGTCACCGACGCGCAGGGCAACAGCAGCGCGCCGGTCAAGGTCACGGCGGTCATCGACCCGCTCACAGTCACCGTCACCGACAACTCCGGACGTACCTGGACCCGGGTCTCCGACAACGGCTCCGTGGCCGTGTATCGGTCGGTGGCGTGATGCCCAGGGTCACCGTCCAGGTCCGCGACGCCGCCGGCAACACCGCGACGGCGGCCGCCGACTACGGCCTGAGCCAACCCGTGCTCGGCGGCTACTACCTCTCCGGAGGCGCCGACCCGACGGCCGACATGGCCGGCGGCAACTTCCGGTCGCTCACCCAGTACCGCAGCTTCGCCGACGGTTTCATCTTCCCCGGCTACAACCGGCCCTGGCTGGTCAACCTGGGTAAGGCCGGTGTGCAGATGAACATGGTCCTGGAGTTGAAGAGTTACGGCGCCCCGAACTACGGGCCGCAGAGCATCACTGTGGACGGCGTCAGCTACACGGTGCCGGCCCCGTCGATGACCATCCAGCAGCGCCCCGGCACCACCTGGCCGAGGGCGTACGGGTACAACCAGGTGATCAAGGGGCAGTGCGACGGGTTGTTCGCCCGCGCCCTGTCGCAGTACCGGGCGCTCGGTTTCGGGGTGAACATCCAGCTCGCCTCGGAACTGGACACCGATCACGAGTTCGGCACCACCGAGGACGGGAAGGCGTACACCTGGGCCGAGTCGGACGCTCGCGCGGTGCAGGCGATGAACTACATCCTGACGTGGTTCAAGGCGCGGACCCTGCCCACCGGGACGACCTTCTCGGTGGGGTTGGGCGGCTTCGACCGGGAATGCTTCCAGCGCACCCACCCGGAGTCGCTGATGTCCCGCCTCGACTACCTCCAGTGGAACGTGTACGGCACCAACGCCAGCCACACCGCGCTGGCCCGGTTTCGGCGTACCAAGGACTGGGCGGTGGCGGATCTCGGCCCGGTGGCGCTGTCCCGACCCGTGATCATCGCGGAGTGGGGCGTCAGGGTCGCCGAGATTCCGAACCAGGCCGCCTGGATCGCCACCGTCCCGCCCGCGATCGCCCAGCTCAACGCCGAGCGCGGGCCACGGATCGTGCGCACCAACTACTTCAACTCCGGCTGGGGCACCCTGGTGCCGAAGGCGGCCGGGTTGACCGCGCTGCGCGAGGCGTACGCCAAGCGGCCGTACGTCTGACCGGGTTCCGGCGGCTCCGGGCTCCGGGGCCGCCGGAACTGCACCGGTCAGCCCTCACCGAGCCGTTCGGCGTACGCGTCGCGCAGCTCGGGCCAGCCGAAGTCCTTGGCCTCCGCGCCGCGGATCGGGCCGACCGGGTCGCCGTCGAGCAACCGGTCGGCCACGTCGAGGCAGAGGTGCCAGCCGGCCGCGACCATCGGCAGCATGCCCCGGTCGGCGACGGTGTGCCGCAGGGTGAGCCGGGTGCCGCTGCCCAGCGGGCTCAGCTCCCAGCGCAGCAGGTCGTCGCCCCAGGTGTACTCCAGCAGGTGCGGCGGCTCGGCCCGGCGTACCGTCGCCGGGTCCTCCTGGGTGGTCTCGCCGTCGACGAGGGTGAGCACGGCGGCGCCGGCGTTGCCGAGATCGCGGTCGGCGAGGAACGGCGCCCACTGCGCGAGCTGGGCCGGGTCGGTCAGTGCCGCCCAGACGGTGGCTGGCGGATGCCGCAGGTCGCGGACGAAGACGAGGGTCGCGCGAGCGTCGTTTCGCTCGGC
Source organism: Micromonospora sp. NPDC049089 (assembly GCF_040648775.1). Classification (NCBI taxonomy): domain Bacteria; kingdom Bacillati; phylum Actinomycetota; class Actinomycetes; order Micromonosporales; family Micromonosporaceae; genus Micromonospora; species Micromonospora sp. NPDC049089. Next base: position 18,532 of record NZ_JBEZEH010000015.1, on the reverse strand, counting down.
GCGCACGTCGGCGGGTGGGCTCGGGCGGAACGCGTCACGGTCCATTCACTGCTCCTGACTGTCGAGGTGCCGTTCCAGGGCGTCCAGGTGTCGGGCCCAGAGCCGCCGGTACGGGTCGAGCCAGCCGTCGACGACCCGCAGCGGGCCGGGGTCGAGGCGGTAGATCCGCTGTCGGGCGGCCGTCCGGCAGGTGACGAAGCCGGCGTCGCGAAGCACCCGCAGGTGTTTGGAGACGGCTGGCTGGCTGACCCCGAGCCCGTCGACCAGCTCGCCGACGCTGCGTTCGGCGTCGCGGAGCTGATCGAGGATCCGGCGCCGGGTGGGCTCGGCGAGGACGGTGAAGGCGTCGGTGGACACCTTCCCAATATGCCTCCTCCGTCATATGACTGTCAAAGCATATGACCACGGTCGCCGTCCCGACGCGCCACTGCCGATCGGCTCCCTATGCTCGGATCATGGAACTTCGGATCTTCACCGAGCCCCAGCAGGGTGCCAGCTACGACCAGTTGCTCGCCGTCGCCCGGTGCGCCGAGGACGCCGGCTACGGGGCGTTCTTCCGGTCCGACCACTACCTGAAGATGGGTGACGTGAGCGGCGAGCCCGGCCCCACCGACGCGTGGACCACGCTCGCCGGCCTGGCCCGGGAGACCAGTCGCATCCGCCTCGGCACGCTCATGACCGCCGCCACCTTCCGGCTGCCCGGCCCGCTGGCGATCACTGTGGCGCAGGTCGACCAGATGAGCGGCGGCCGGGTGGAGCTGGGCATCGGCACCGGCTGGTACGCCGAGGAGCACAGCGCGTACGGCATCGCGTTCCCGCCGCTCGGCGAGCGGTTCGACCGGCTGGAGGAGCAGCTCGCCGTCATCACCGGGCTCTGGGCCACGCCGCCGGGGGAGCGGTTCGACCACGACGGCCGGTACTACCCGGTCCGGAACTCGCCGGCCCTGCCAAAGCCCGTGCAGCAGCCCCGTCCTCCGATCCTGCTCGGCGGTACGGGCCCGAAGCGCACCCCTCGGCTGGCCGCCCGCTACGCGGACGAGTTCAACCTGCCGTTCGCCTCGGTGCCGGACACCGCGGCGCAGTTCGACCGGGTACGCGCGGCCTGCGTCGAGATCGGCCGGGACCCGGCCGAGATGGTCTGGTCCAACGCCCTGGTGCTCTGCTGCGGGCGCGACGATGCCGAGGTGGCCCGCCGCGCTGCCGCCATCGGTCGCGATCCGGACGAGCTGCGGGCCAACGGTCTGGCCGGCACGCCCGCCGAGGTGCTGGACACCATCGGCCGGTACGCGGAGATCGGCAGCGAGCGGCTCTACCTCCAGGTGCTGGACCTCGGCGACCTGGAGCACCTGGAGCTGGTCGCCGGCGAGGTGATGGCGAAGCTCTGAGTCGGCCGGGTGGCCGTGGGGCGACGCCGCCGGTCAGGCCCGGTGGAAGTTTGTCCCGACCGCGCTCGGGTCACCCAGCACGGTGTCCAGCCGCCCGTCACGGTCACTGTCCACGTAGGTGATGTCCGGGATCCCGTCACCGTCCACGTCGATCTGGACGACGTCGGCGACGCCGTCACCGTCGAGGTCGGTGACCACCTCCACCGAGCCGTCCAGGTGACGCGTCACGATCGACTGCGCGCCAGGAGCGCGCGGTGGCGGGCCGGGTGCCGGCACCGGAGTCGGGGCGGGCGCGGGCGCAGGTGTGGGCCGAGGACCGGGCGTCGGCGACGGATGGCTCGAAGCCCCGCCGGCCGGCGGCGCGCTGGCCTGCTCGACCTCGAAGCCGGTCGGGTCCAGCTCCTCCTCGGAGGGGAAGACGTCGCCTCGTGCGGCCGGATCACGGTAGCTGCTCATGGGCGTAGGGTTCCCCGACGACGACGAGAACAACCGTGCCCGATCGACCGGTGTCCCTGGTGCCCGGTCTGGCGGAAGATGTCGGGACCGACGCCACGGTCATGAAACGGGGGTCCGAGCGTGGAACTGCGCCGGAATCGGGGGGCCCGTGCGCTCGCCTCGGTGTGCGTACTCGGTGGAGTGCTTCTGTTGGTCTATCCCAGCGACGGCGCCCTGCTACGGACGATCATCGCGGTGGGGGCGATCGCGCTCGGCGCGGTGGCGCTGGTCAGCGCGATGCGGCCGTTCCGGTTCGGGATCCACTCGGATGGGCTCAGCATCCGGCGTCCCGGCCTGCGCCGGGAGATTCGGTGGGACGAGGTCGACACGCTGGTCCTCGACGAGCCGCCCCGACGCGACGGCTACGCGAGCCCGCCGCGACTGTTGCTGGTTCCTGTGCAGGGTGTGCCCCGTGAGCTGGTGACGGCGCGCCATCCGTCCGACGGTCGCCCGGCCATCGAGTTGCTCGTCCTCGACCAGGTCCGTGAGCAGCCCGAGCAGGTGTCGGCCGCGTTGATCCGCTATGCCGGCGACCGGTTCGTCGACCTGCTCGCGGTGCGCCGCGCCGCCTTCGAGGCACCGGAGCTCATGATCGGTCTGCGTGGCTACCAGATGGACCGGGTCGACCGGTTGATCCGACGCGGCCAGGACGCGCTGATGTCCGGGGACACGTCAGCCCGGCAGGCGGCCCGCGGGGAGATCGAACGCGCCACCAAGGCTGGTCTGCCGATCGCCCAGCGTGGCTACAACACGTCCGAGACGGATACCGTTCTGGGTGCCCTCGTCGCCGCGTTGGCCGACCAGCAGAGCACCGATCGGGAGACCGCCACATGACCGCGCAGGGACCGCACACCGCGTCGACCACTGACGTTCCGCGCCGCAACTGGGCCGGCAACGTGCGGTACGCCGCGAAGGCGTCCCACCGCCCCACCTCCGTCGACGAGCTGCGCCGGCTCGTCGCCGGCAGCAGCCGGATCCGGGCGGTGGGCAGCGGGCACTCCTTCAACCGTCTCGGCGACACCGACGGTGACCTGGTCAGCCTCGCCGGGCTGCCCCCGGTCGTCGAGGTGGACCACGAGTGCGGGCAGGTCACGGTGAGCGGCGCGATGCGCTACGGCGACGTCGCCCGACAGCTGCACACCCAGGGGTACGCGCTGGAAAACCTCGCCTCGCTGCCGCACATCTCGGTGGCCGGCGCAGTGGCCACCGCCACCCACGGCTCCGGTCAGACCCACGGCAACCTGGCCAGCGCGGTCGCCGGCCTCGAACTGGTCACCGCCGACGGCGACCTGCTGCGGGTCGACCGCGACACCGACACGTTCGCCGGCATGGTGGTCGGGCTCGGCGCGCTCGGCCTGGTCACCCGCGTCACGCTGGACGTCGTGCCGACCTTCGCGCTGCGCCAGTACGTACGCCTCGACCTGGACCGGACGGCGTTGGACGAGGCGCTCGGCTCGGCGTACAGCGTGAGTGTCTTCACCGACTTCCGTACCCCCCGGCTGCGCGAGGTGTGGCGCAAGCAGGTGGCCGACGAGCCGTCACCCCCGGCGGACTGGCTGGGCACCACGGCTGCCGACCAGCCTCGGCACCCGGTGCTCGGGATGCCGGCGGAGAACTGCACCCCGCAGCTCGGCGAGCCGGGCCCGTGGCACGAACGGCTGCCGCACTTCAAGCTCGGCTTCACCCCGAGCAGCGGCGACGAGCTGCAGTCCGAGTATCACGTCGCGCGTACGGCGGCGGCAGACGCGCTCGCCGCCCTGGACGACGTGGCAGACCTGATCGCCCCGGTACTGCTGGTGTCCGAGCTGCGGACGGTGGCGGCCGACGATTTGTGGCTCAGCCCGAACTACCGGCGCGACAGCTTCGTGCTGCACTTCACCTGGGTCGACGACACCGCGGCGGTGCTGCCCGTGGTGGCCGCCGTGGAGGAGCGGCTGGCGCCCTTCGCGCCCCGCCCGCACTGGGGCAAGGTCTTCGTCACCGACCCGGCCGAGCTGTCCGCCCGCTACCCGCGCTACGACGACTTCGCCGCGCTCCTGGCCGACCTGGACCCGAAGGGCACGTTCCGCACCGAGGCCATGGACCGCTACTTCCCCCGGTGACGCGGCGCGTGTCATAGCGCGGCGGCATGGGGCGGCTGGGATTGGTGGGGTGCGAGACCCTGAGCGGACACTGACGTCTGTCGATGAGTCTCATCGTCCGGTCCCCGTCCCGGGACCGTCGGCTCCATCCCTCGGAGCGAGACATGCAGCCCGTACCCGCCATCATCACCGAACCAGTCGTCCCTCGCCCCCGCCGCGGTCTGCGCTGGGCGCTCGCCCTGGCCGTGCTCGGCGCCGGACTGGGCGCAGCGGCGCCGGCCGCCCACGGCGCCGCCAGCCCCTACGAGCGCGGCCCGGCCCCCACCGTGGCCAGCATCGAGGCCAGTCGAGGCGCGTTCGCCATCGCCCAGAGCACCGTCGCGGCCTCCAGCGTCAGCGGTTTCCGGGGCGGGACGATCTACTACCCGACCAGCACCGCCGAGGGCACCTTCGGCGCGGTGGCGATCTCACCCGGCTACACCGCCACCCAGTCCAGCGTGGCCTGGCTGGGACCGCGCCTCGCCTCGCAGGGCTTCGTGGTGATCACGATCGACACGTTGTCCCGCTACGACCAGCCGGCCAGCCGGGGCACGCAACTGCTCGCAGCCCTGGACTACCTCACCAACACCAGCGGCGTGCGTACCCGGATCGACCGCAACCGGCTCGCCGTGATGGGGCACTCGATGGGCGGCGGCGGCAGCCTCTCGGCGGCGAACTCACGACCGCAGTTGCAGGCCGCGATCCCGCTGACCGGCTGGCACACCGTCAAGAACTGGTCCGGCGTACGAGTGCCGACGCTGGTCGTCGGCGCGGAGAACGACTCGGTGGCGCCGGTCTCGTCGCACTCGGAGCCCTTCTACACCAGCCTGCCGTCCACGCTGGACAAGGCGTACCTGGAACTCAACAACGCCAGCCACTCCGCGCCCACCTCGACGAACGTGACGGTCGCCAAGTACAGCATCTCCTGGCTGAAGCGCTTCGTGGACGACGACACCCGCTACGACCAGTTCCTCTGCCCCGCACCCCCAGCCTCAGCAACCATCCAGGAGTACCGAGACACCTGCCCCCACTCCTGACCCCGCAATCCCTGCCCCCCGCCCCCGCCCCGCCCCTGCCCCCGCCTCAGCCCTCCGCCTCGGTTGATCATGAAGTTATTGCCACTCGGCACGGCGTGTCGGCGCAATAACTTCATGATCAACGGGGTGGGGAGGGGGTGGGGGTGCGGAGGGTGCTGCGTTGGACGGCGCGGCTGATGTCGCTGGGGGAGACGATGCCGGTCAGGTGGCCGTCTTCGGTCACCACCAGGGCGCGGCCGTCGGCGCACTCGGAGAGCCGGGGGAGCAGGTCGTTGAGCTGTTCCCCGGGCTGGGCCAGCACCAGATCCTCGGCCCGGCAGGCCACCTCGGCCAGCGTGGTCGACGCCCGCCGCTCCGGCGGCACGCCCCGCACCCGATCGACGGTGACCAGCCCGGTCGGCCGGCCGTCCTCGGTCAGCGGCAGCGCCGAATGCCGGTACGCGAACAGGTAGTGGTCGACGAAGTCCGCGACAGTCATCTGCGCCGAGGCCGTCTGCGGCTGCGGGGTCATCACGTCGCCCACCCGGATCCCGCGCAGCGCGGTGCCGGTGCGGGCCTGCCGCTCCTCCATGCCGGCTGCTCCGATCAGGAACCAGCCGATCAGCGCCAACCAGAGCCCACCGAAACCGACACCGGACAGGAACTGCCACAACCCCAGGCCGATCAGCAGCACACCCAGCACCCAGCCGGCCCGAGCGGCGACCACTGACGCCCGGGTCCGGTCGCCGGTGGCCTTCCAGACCGCGGCGCGCAACAACCGGCCACCGTCCAGGGGCGCGGCCGGCAGCACGTTGAAGACGGCCAGCAACACGTTGATCCCCGCCAGCCAGGCCACCGCCCCGAACAGCAGCCCGCCCTGCCCGGCCAGCGCGAGCAACGCCGCGATGGCACCGAAGAACGCCCCGATCAGCAGGCTGACCAGCGGGCCGACGCCTGCGATGCGCAACTCCGCGCCCGGGTCACGCGGCTCGCCCCGCAACTCGGCCACGCCACCGAACAGCCACAGCGTGATGCCGTCGACCTCCAGCCCGTTGCGTTTGGCCACCACCGCGTGCGACACCTCGTGGGCGAGCAGGCCGAGGAAGAAGACCACCGCCGCGGCCAGGCCGGCGAGGGTGTACGCCACGGGCGAGCGGTCCGGGTACGAACGGGGGAACTGGTTCGCGGCCAACCCCCACGCGATCAGCGCGAAGATGACCAGCACGCTCCAGTTGACACCGACCGGCACTCCCGCGACCCGGCCAAGCCGGAAACTGGCCCTCATTGCACAGAGGTACCCCGCCAGGACGCCGACATGCCGCACCGCCAGCGTGGTCTTGCGTGATCAGGTGATGAGAAACAGCTGTCAGAGACATTCCAGAGCTGTTTCTCATCACCTGATCATGGCAATCGGGCAGGGCGACCAGCCGGGTCAGCGGCGGGGGGTTTCGCTGGCGATTGTCGCCTCGCGGGGCAGGGCCGCCGCGCGCAGCGCCCAGTCCAGCGCGTAGTCGGCGATCGGCTCCCAGCCGGGTTGTCCGACGGTGAAGTGCGATCGGCCGGGGAACTGCTCGTACGCGGTGAGGGCCCGGGACTTCTGGTAGAGCCCGGCGTTGGCGCGGACCACCGACGCCGGCACCACATGGTCGGCCTCGCCGGCCATCAGCAGCAGCGGTGCCCGGTCGGTGCGCCCGACGTCGACCCGGGCGGGTGAGCGCGGGTCGACGTTGGCGAAGGCGCCCTCGAAGAAGACCCGGCCGGCGCCGGGGACGGCGTAGCGCTGCCAGGCCCGGTCGGACTCCTCGCGGCTCATCGTGTTGCCGAAGGTGTAGGCGAAGTCGTCCTGGGTGAACGGGACGGCCTTGCTGCGGTTGGCGGGGCTGCGCAGGATCGGGAAGCCCGAGCGCAGCTGACTCAGCGGCACCTTGAGCACCCCCTTGATCGCCGCGGGGTGCACCCCCACCACTGCCGCGCCGAGACCCCGGTCGGCGAGGACCTGGGCGAACAGGCCGCCGAACGAGTGCCCCATGATGATCGGCGGTCGGGGCAGTGCCCGGATGATCTTGTCGTAGTGCGCGACGATGGTGGCCATGCTCTGCTCGGCGATGGGGCCGGGGTCGTCGCGCAACTGCTCCACGGACCGGTCCATGCCGGGCCAGGCTGGGGCGATGACGTGCATGCCGCGTTCGGTGTACCGCTGGGCCCACCCCTCCCAGCTGCGCGGCGTCATCCAGAGCCCGTGGATCAGCACGATCGTGTCGACCTGACCCTGCGGCGTGGCACCCATCGCGTCCTCCCGGTGTCGCGGCTTCGGCCCGGCGGTTACCCGCTGCCGGGCGGGGAAACCCTCCGGGGGAACAGGCCCCTGACAAATGTCACGGTCGGAGCGTGACGACCGCTCCGGGCATCGGGGTACGCGCCGCCGGAGCATGACTGGCATGACCAGTACGCATCCGGCTGTCGAGTTGGACAGCCTCACCAAGAGCTTCGGCGCGGTCACCGCTGTCGACGGGTTGAGCCTTCGGGTGCAGCCCGGCGAGGTGGTGGCGTTCCTCGGCCCGAACGGCGCGGGCAAGACCACCACCATCGACATGCTGCTCGGGCTGTCCCGCCCGGACACTGGCACCGTCCGTGTCCTCGGTGGCACCCCTGACGACGCGGTGGCCCGAGGTCGCGTCGCCGCCGTACTCCAGACCGGTGGGCTGCTCAAGGACCTCACCGTGGGCGAGACGGTGCGGATGACCGCGCACTTCTACCGGCACACCCGCCCGGCGGCGGAGGTGCTGGAGCGGGCCGGTATCACCGACATCGCCGACCGGGTGGTCGGGCGCTGCTCGGGTGGTCAGCAGCAACGGTTGCGCTTCGCGCTGGCCCTGCTGCCCGACCCGGACCTGATGGTGCTCGACGAGCCGACCACCGGCATGGACGTCGAGGGTCGGCGCGACTTCTGGCAGGCCCTGCGCCGTGACGCCCGGCGCGGACGGACAGTCATCTTCGCCACCCACTACCTCGACGAGGCGGACGCGTACGCCGACCGGATCGTGCTGGTCCGGCAAGGACGCATCGTCGCCGACGGCACCACCGCGGAGATCAAGAACCTGGCCGCCGGCCGTACCGTGCGGGCCACCCTGCCCGGTGCCGACCAGGCCGCGCTCGCCGCGCTGCCCGGCGTGGACGCCGTCGAGGTGCGCGGCGACAGCGTGCTGGTACGGACCGGCGACTCGGATGCCGTCGCCCGGCACCTGCTGACCCGGACCGCCGCCCGGGACGTCGAGATCATCTCCCGCAACCTCGAGGACGCCTTCCTCGCCCTGACCACAGCGCAGACCGGAGCCTGAGATGACCACCTCCACCCCCACCCGCGCCGCTGTCACCGAGCCGGACCGTCGGCTGCCCGCGCTGGGCGGGTTCGCTCCCGGCGCCCTGGGCATCGAGCTGCGCCGGGTGCTGCGCAACCGCCGCACCCTCGCCTTCACGCTGATCATGCCCGGCGTCTTCTTTCTCATCTTCGGCCTGCCGCAGGGCGGGCAGTCACTGGACAACGGTCGGCCGGTGACGGCGTACGTCATGATCAGCCTGGCCGTCTACGCGGCGATGGTGGCCACCACCAGTGTCGGTGGCGCGGTGGCCACCGAACGGGCCCTGGGCTGGAGCCGACAACTGCGGCTCACCCCGCTGCGCCCGGCGGCGTACGTGGCGACCAAGCTGATCACCGCGATGAGCCTCGGTCTGCTCGCGGTGGTCGTCGAGTTCCTGGTGGGTGCCGTGGCCGGCGTTCGCGTCCCGGCGTACGTCTGGCTGCTGTCCGGGCTCGCCGCCTGGATCGGCTCGCTGGTCTTCGCCGCGTTCGGTCTCTTCATCGGCTACCTGGCGCCGGCCGAGAACGTCATGCAGATCATCGGCCCCGTGCTGGCGGTGCTGGCCATGTTCGGCGGACTGTTCGTCCCGGTCGAGGTGTTGCCGGACGTGCTCCAGCAGGTCGCGAAGTTCACCCCGGTGTACGGCATGGGCGTGCTGGCCCGTGCCCCGTTGACCGGCGACGGGGTGAGCATGGCGGCGGTGGCGAACCTCGTCGTCTGGGCGCTGCTGTTCGGCGTCGGCGCGGCCCGGTTGTTCCGCCGGGACACCGCGCGGGTCTGAGCGACCGGGCCGCTAGCGTGAACCCGATGGACCTCCCGGCCGGGCAGCCGCAGCCGGTGAGCCGCCACTGGCGGGTCACCGGCTGGCTGCTGGCCGCCGTCTGGCTGTTCTTCCTCAACGTGCCGCTCGCCACCGCCCTGCACCAGCCGGAGCTGTGGCGGCGGCTCCTCGGTGTGGTGGCCCTTGTCGTCTTCGGCATCGGTTACGTGTTGCTGTTCCAGTGGGCGCGCAAGCTGCGCCAGTCGATGTCGCCCATCCCGGCCGGCCGGGCTCGGGCCGGGCTGGCGCTGCTGCTGGCGGTGGGCCTGGCCAGTCTCCCGGGCACCGGAGGGGACTGGCTGGCCACCCTGGTCTACGTGGCCGCGGCGGCGGTCTTCCTGCTGCCGCTGCGGGAGGCGTTGGCCGTCGTCGTGCTCTGTGCGGTGACCCCGGTGTTGGCGTCCCGGCTGGTGCCGGGGTGGGAGGCGGAGAACGGCATCGTCTTCGCGGTGCTGCTCGCCTCGTTCGCCATGTTCGGTGTGTCCCAGTTGGCGCAGCGCAACAGCGAACTCCGCGCCGCCCAACAGGAGATCGGTCGGCTCGCGGTCGCCGAGGAGCGGTCCCGTGCCGCCCGTGACCTCCACGACATCCTCGGGCACTCGTTGACCGTGGTGGCGATCAAGGCCGAGTTGGCCGGCCGTCTGATCGAGGTCGACCGGGACCGGGCCGCCACCGAGATCGCCGAGGTGGAGGCGCTGGCCCGGGCCGCGCTAACCGACGTACGACAGACGGTCGGGGCGTACCGCGAGGTCAGCCTCGCCGCGGAGCTTGCCGGCGCCCGCTCCGCGCTGGCCTCGGCGGGCATCGCGGCGGACGTGTCGGCCGAGGTGCCCGAGCTGCCGCAGGAGTGGGACCGGTTGTTCGGCTGGGCGGTACGGGAAGGGGTGACGAACGTGGTCCGGCACAGCGGGGCGCGGTGCTGCGTCATTCGGGTGCACCCGGATCGGGTCGAGATCAGTGACGACGGTGGCGGGCCGTCCACTCCCGACCCGAGCGGGCACGGGCTGGTGGGCCTGCGGGAGCGGGCGCGGCGGCTGGACGCTGTGGTGACCGTCGGCCGGCGGCCGACGGGCGACGGTTTTCTGCTGCGGGTGCACGCGCCGGCGGAGGCCCGGTGAGCGGCGGCTCCACGCCGATCCGGCTGTTGCTCGCCGACGACCAGGCGCTGGTCCGGGGTGCACTGGCAGCCCTGCTCTCGTTGGAGGAGGACCTGACGGTGGTCGCCGAGGTCGGCCGGGGCGACGAGGTGGTGCCCGAGGCCCGACGCAGCGCTCCGGACGTGGCTCTCCTGGACGTGGAGATGCCCGGCCTGGACGGGATCGCCGCCACCGCGGCGTTGCGGGCCGCGCTGCCGACCTGCCGGGTGCTGGTGGTGACCACCTTCGGTCGACCCGGCTACCTGCGGCGGGCCATGGAGGCCGGTGCGAGCGGTTTCGTGGTCAAGGACACGCCGGCCCGGCAGCTCGCCGACGCGGTCCGCCGGGTGCACGCCGGGCTGCGGGTGGTCGACCCGACGTTGGCCGCGGAGACGCTGGCCGCCGGGCTCAGCCCGCTGACCGAGCGGGAGACCGAGGTGCTGCGGACCGCCCGGGGCGGTGGCAGCGTCGCCGACCTGGCCAGGGCGTTGCACCTGTCCGAGGGGACGGTACGCAACCACCTGTCGGCGGCGATCGGCAAGACCGGTGCCCGCAACCGGGCCGACGCGATCCGGGTCGCCGAGCAGAACGGCTGGCTGCTCGGCGAGTGACAGTGCGAGCCGGTGCTCAGGCGGTCGGCGGTGGGGCGGCCAGTTGGTCGACGACGACGACGCTGCTGCCGGGGCGGACCTCGGCGAGCAGTTCCCGTTGACCGCTGCGGGTCAGCCGGATGCAGCCGTTGGTGGTGTTCTCGCCCAGCTCGTCGTCGTTGTGCCAGGTGTGCACCCCGATGTGCGCGCCTTGCAGCCCGGACGGCACCGACTCGGGGTCGTCGGGCACCGAACCGAGGGCGTAGATGTCCACCCCGCCGTAGACCTCCTCCGGCGGTGGGGTGCGGCCCAGGATGAAGGTCCGCCCCAGTGGGGTCTCCTGGCCCGACTGGCCGAGGCTGACCTCCCAGGAGCGCACCGCCTTGCCGGCCCGGTACCAGGTGAGCCGGTGGACCTTGCGTTCCACCACGATCTGGTCGCGCAGCGGCACCGTCTCGAACCCGCCGGGCGGCAGCCAGGCGAGCCGGCGGTTGGCCGAGGGCAGCAGGACCGCCGTCCAGCCGGCGCGCCGCTGGGCGATCGGCATGGTCAGCTCGACGCCGCGGATGGTCGGTTCGAGGAAGGCGCGAGGCCGACCGCCGGGCGCGTCGTACGCGGCGATCCGTCTGGTCGGGTGCGCGCCGTCGGCCAGCGGTGTGACGTCCATGGTGAACGGATCGGCGGGGAACCCGCCGGGTGCGGGGTCGTAGTCGACAACCGGCAGCCCGTCCGGGGCGGGCGCGGCCGGGGGGATCGACTCCTCCGGGCTCTGCTCCACACTGCTCGGAGTGGGGTCGGCTGCCACCACGTCGCGGTCGTCGGGGGCCGTCGAGCTCGGGGTGAGGGCCTGGCCGACCAGCAGCGCGGTCACCAGCAGCGCGGGTACGCCGATCGCGGCGGCCACCCAGACGCCGCGACGGCGGGACGGAGTCTTTCGGTCAAACGGCACGAAACCACTCTATGGTGGCGGATGCTTCGGGGCCCCCGGTTCGGCGAGACCCGCCGTCCGGAGGCCCCGATCGCGTCAGACCCGCGCGCCGATGTGGATGGCCACCGCGTCGTGCGCCGGCACGTTCGCCGCGAACCAGCCGTTACCGTCCACCGTGATCACCGGACCACTGCACGTCCCACCCGCGTAGGTGCCGTGGATGACGTCGCAGTACCGACCGGCGGGCAACCCCGTGTAGTAGGAGCGGCCGTTCACCGCCGCGTCCTCGTCGTTGACGGTGAGGAAGCCCTTGCCGCTGCGACTGAACGCGATGTGGTTGTTGCCGTTGTCGTACCAGTTGGCCACGCCGGCACCCTCGGTGGCGTTGCGGAAGCCGACCATGTTGGCGATCACCGGCCAGCGGTGTTCGCACTCCCAGCCGGAGTAACAGGTGGCGTTGAGCGTCTTGTTGGCGCCGTCCGACGGTGGGCCGGCGTCCCGGTTGCTGAAGGTGTAGCTGGACATGACGGTCGGAGAGCCGTACGGCCAGGCCAGCATGAAGGCGTTCGCCAGCGCGTAGATGCCCCGGTCGCGGTAGGTCAGCACCCCACCGGAGTCGCGCTGGGTGTCGTGGTTGTCGACGAACACCGAGGCCGGGCCGGTGGGCAGGTGCCCCCAGCCCTCGCCGAAGTTGCGCAGGTACGCCAACCGCTCGGAGCGGAACACCCGGGCCAGGTCCTTGCCGTAGCGGAACTCGTGCACGTCGCCGTTGCCGGTGTACTCGGTCGGCTGGACCGGCTCGCCGGCACCGTAGATGACCTCCTGCACGATGTACGCGGAGCGGGACAGCTTGCCCCTGATGGCGGCGATGTCGGCGGCCGGCATGTGCTTGCTGGCGTCCATCCGGAAGCCGTCGACGCCGAGCGAGAGCAGGTCGTTCAGGTACGAGGCGATCTTCGTGCGGACGTAGTCCGACTCGGTCTTCAGGTCCGAGAGGTTGACCAGTTCACAGTTCTGCACCTCGTACCTGTCGTTGTAGTTGGCGATGTCGTCGCCGCCGTTGCGCCCGCAGTGGTGGAAGTCCTGGGTCTGGTAGATGCCCGGGTAGTCGTAGTGCGAGTAGGTCGAGCCGGCCCAACCGGTGCCGCCGTTGTCCTGACCGGACATGTGGTTGATCACCGCGTCGACGATCACCTTGACCCCGGCCGCGTGGCAGGTGTTCACCATCGACTGGAACTGGGCCCGGGTGCCCTTGCGGGACTCGATCCGATAGCTGACCGGCTGGTACGCCAGCCACCACTGGTTGCCCCGCACGTGCTCCTGCGGAGGCGAGACCTGCACGTAGCCGTAGCCCTTGGGGCCGAGGGTGCTCTGGCACTCGCTGGCCACCGAGGGCCAGTTCCACTCGAAGAGCTGGACGATGACCTTCTTGCCGCCGGACGGGGCGGCGACGGCCGGGGGTGCCGTCACGGCGGTGGGGACGAGCAGGCTGGCGATCAGTCCGAGGGCGAGGAGCGCCGAACCACGTCGACGTCGGTGCATGGGGGACTCCTGACGGGAGCGGGAGCGGGGGAGGTGGTGCGGTGGGGGAGTGCCGGCTTGCCGGGATATTGCAAGCCTGACTGAAAATTGCTGAAAGGTTACAAGCGTGTTGCGGAGACTGTCAATGCATGGGCATTCGTCACTGTCCTGATCGGCGGGTGGGAGCGGGTGGAACGCACGGCCGCGCCCCTCGGTTCGATGTCGGCCCAGAAATTTCCTTCCGCAGGTGATCCGCACGCCCCGCCGGTCCGTACTGGATGGGGGAGCAGGGGTCGGCCGGTGGTGCGCCGCCGCGAGACGATCGAGGAGCAGATGGCCCGGGCAGAGCAGGACAAGAAGGCGGCGACGGTCCGGACCAGCGCCAGCAGTCGGGGGGTGCGCGCCCCGTCACGGTCGGCGAGCGCCCTGCTGATCGCGTCGGTGCTCGCCGCGCTCTGGGCGGCGATCATGCTGACCGGCGTCGGTCAGACGGCGTACGCGTACGGCTTCTTCTTCACCGAGTTCTTCGCCGGGGTCATCTCCCTGGTGGCGTTGAGCCTCACAGTGATGCTCGGTCTGCTCGCCACCGACCGGCTGGTGCTGCGCATCCCGCACCGGGTGCTGATGCAGTCGGCACACCGGGCCACCGGCGTGCTGGGCGTGGCCGGGCTCGGCTTCCACGTCCTCACCAAGGTCGCCACCGGGCGGGCGGCGGCGACCGACGCGCTGGTTCCGTTCGTCGGCGGCCGTGGGCTCTACATCGGGCTCGGCACTGTGGCGGCGCTGCTGATGGTCAGCGTGATCTGGACCGGCATCATCCGCGCCCGCTTCGCCGGCGTCGGTCCGAAGTGGCTGTGGCGCACGCTGCACTCCACCGCGTACCTGGCCTGGCCGTTCGCTGTCTTCCACGGCCTCAACGCCGGTCGGGCCGCAGCGCCCTGGGTGATGTTCAGCTACCTGGGCTGCATTCTGCTGGTGGTGCTGGCCCTGCTGGTCCGGTTCTCGGTCAGCATCGGTCGGCGCAGCCGCGAGCAGCACCAGGCAGCGGTGCGCAACGCGGTGATGGTCGGCCGGGCCGAGGAGGCGAAGACCGCCAGGTCGCTGCTGGCCGGGTTGGGTCGGCGCCCGAAGGCCGCCGAGAAGCGTCCCGCCTGGGCGGACACCACCACCGCCACCTGGGCCGCGCCGGCCACGCGGCGCGACCCGGAACGGTTCACCGTCCCGGTGGTGCCCGAGCCCGGTTCCCTCGTCGAGCCGGCCCGGCCGAGCCGCCGTCGGCGGGAGGAGGAGCCGGCCGCCCGCCGCGACACCGAGCGGTCCTCACGCGGCCGACGTGCCGAGGAGGAGTCGACGACCCGCCGGTCGGCCCGCCGCAGCGTGGACGAGACCGACACCCGTCGACGGGACGAGGAGGAGGTCGAGCCGGTGACCCGGCGGCGCGCCTCGCGTACCCGAGACGAGGCCGTGCCGACCGGACGGCGTCGCGTCGAGGAGCCGGCCGCCGAGCGGTCCCGTCGCCGGTCCCGCAGCGAGGACGACGGCAGTCGTTACTCGGCGCCGCCGCTGCCGGCCCTCGACGAGCCCGAGGAGCCCTGGGACAGCCCGCGCCGGTGGCAGCCCGACGAGCCGATCTCCGCCGGCCCGGTCTCCAGCAGCCCGATCTCGTCGGCGCCGCGCAGCGGCAGCGGCCGGCACAGCGCCGATGACGACCTGCCCGAGGAGCCGGACTACTGGCGTCCGCCGGCCCGGTACGTGCCGGACGAGGTGGCGCCGCCCGTCGACGACACCCCGACCCTTGTCGACCTGGCGTCCCGCCGCGCCAAGCGGGCAGCCGGCGAGGGCAAGTCCAAGCGCCGCAAGGCCAGCGCAGACGCGGTGGACGGGGCGTACTGGGCCGGGCTGCGGGGTGAGGCGAAGTGATGCGGACCGCCGTGCCACCCGTCGCCTGCGTGGGTGAGCCCCGGCTCACCGCCGGCTTCGCCGAGTACGGCCGACTCGACCTGCGCGCGCACGAGGAGGTGCACGGACCGATCGGCCCCATGGAGCCCGCGCAGCTGCTCCAGCTCGCCGAGGGCATGCAGCTCAAGGGCAAGGGCGGGGCGGGCTTCCCGTTCGCCCGCAAGATGCGCGCGGTGCTGGAGTCCTGCGAGCGGCAGGACCTGGCCGCCGTGGTGGTCGTCAACGCCACCGAGGGGGAGCCGGCCAGCTGGAAGGACAAGGTGCTGCTGACCCGCGCCCCGCACCTGATCCTGGACGGGGCCGCGCTGGCCGCGTACGCGCTGGACGCCGACGAGATCGTGATCGGCGTGGCGGACGACGGGGTCGGCCGGGACTCACTGATGGACGCGCTCGACGAGCGCCGGATGCCGGTGCAGACGACGATCGTCACAGTGCCGCACCGGTTCATCTCCGGCGAGGGCGGCGCACTCGTCAACGGCATCAACGGGCTGCCGCACATCCCGCCGGGCACCAAGAAACGCTCCAGCGACTCCGGGGTCAGCGGCCTGCCCACCCTGCTGTCCAACGCCGAGACGTTTGCCCAGCTCGCCATCGGTGCCCGACTGGGCCCGTACGAGTACGCGGCGCTCGGCACCGACGACGAGCCGGGCACCGTGCTGCTCACGGTGACCGGCGCGGCGGGCCGACCTGCCGTGGTGGAGTGCACCGCCGGCATGCCGCTGCGCGACGTCCTCGACCTGTGCGAGGTGCCGGACGTCCAGGGCATCCTCATGGGCGGCTACCACGGCAAGTGGATCACCGCGGAGGCGGCGGAGAAGGCCGAGGTCTCCCGCAAGGGCCTGGCCGCTGTCGGCGGCACCCTCGGCGCGGGCATCATCGTCCCGCTCGGCGTCGACACCTGCCCGCTCGGTGAAGCCGCCCAGGTGGTGCGCTACCTGGCCGGCGAGTCCGCCGGCCAGTGCGGGCCGTGCAAGATGGGCCTGCCGGACCTGGCCCGCGCGGTGGACCTGGCCGTGGCCGGCAGCCAACCGGCGGACGTCGTGCGCGCCGCCGCCGGCGAGGTGAAGGGCCGGGGCGCGTGCAGTCACCCCGACGGCACCGCCCGGTTCGCGCTCTCCGCGATCGAGGTCTTCGTCGAGGACCTACGGCTGCACAGCACCGGCGACGGCTGCGGCCGGCGGGTCAAGGGCATGATGGGGCTGCCGGGCGCACCCGACGCGAATCCGCAGAAGCTCACCCTGGACTGGTCCCGCTGCGACGGGCACGGCCTCTGCGCGCACGTCGTACCGGACTTCATCCGGCTCGACGCGAACGGATATCCGGCCTTCCCGGCCACACCCGTGCCGACCTGGCTGCGCGAGGGCGCGCTGAAGGCGGTCAAGGTCTGCCCGGAGTTGGCTCTCCGACTCGCCAAGGCCGAATAGCGAAGCGTCAGGCCCACCAGGGGTCCCTTCCGGACCGGAACGGAGAAGCGGATGCGGATCAGCATGGCGTGGACAGGGGCCGGGCGGTTGCGCCGCGGGACCGCGGCCGGGCAGGTACGCCGCGGGACCGCGGCCGGGCAGTCACGCCGCGGGACCGCGGCCGGGCAGTCACGCCGCGGGACCGCGGCCGGGCAGGTACGCCGGGCCGCTGCCGCCGGGGCGCTCGTGGTGGCACTGTCGGGTGTCGCCGCCTGCACCGGCACCGCGCCGGGTGGGCCCGCCGCCGCCGGATCGGCCCCGGCCTCGACCGATGCCCCGTCCACCACGACCGGGGCGCCATCCGCACCGACCGGGGCAGCGTCCACGCCGACCGGCGGGCCGCCGGCCGCTCCGGCGCAGGTCCCGGACGTGCTGCGCTTCACCGGAACCACGCTCGGTGGGGCGGCGTTCGACGCGGCACGGCTCGCCGGCAAACCGGTGGTGCTGTGGTTCTGGGCGCCGTGGTGCGCCACCTGCGCCAGCCAGGCCTGGACGGTGGCCGAGATCGAACCCCGATACCGGGACACCGTGCCGATCGTCGGCGTCGCCGGGCTGGGCGAGCGGAAGGCCATGAAAGAGTTCGTCACCGAGTTCGACCTCGGCGCGACGACGCAGATCGAGGACACCAAGGGCGTGCTCTGGAAGCGGTTCAAGGTGACCGAGCAGAGCATCTTCGTGATCATCGACCGGAACGGCGCAGTCGTGCACCACGGCTTCCTGGACGGTGAGGCGCTCACCGCCAAGGTCGCCGCACTGGCCGGGGCGTGACCGCCACACTGCTGCTCGCGCTGACCGCCGGCATGCTCGGCGCTGTCAACCCGTGCGGCTTCGCGTTGCTGCCCGCGTACCTCTCGCTGTTGGTCGCCGGGAAGTCGGACACCCGCGGCGCGGTCGGCCGCGCGCTCACCGCGGCGACCGGGCTGACAGTGGGGTACGTGCTGGTGTTCGGCGCGTTCGGCCTGGCGCTGGCGCCGCTGGCAGGCTGGCTGCGACCCCGGCTGCCGTGGCTGACAGTGGCGCTCGGCGTGCTGCTGGTGGTGGCCGGCTGCTGGTTGCTCGCCGGTCGGCGGCTGCCCGCCCCCGGCTGGTCGGCCCGGGCACCTCGGCTGACCCGCTCCTGGCCGTCGATGGTGCTGTTCGGTGCTGCGTACGCGTTGGCGTCACTCGGCTGCGCCATCGCGCCGTTCCTGGCCATCGTGGTGACCAGCCTCCAGGCCGGCTCGACCGGTCAGGGGTTGGCGCTGTTCGGCGCGTACGCCCTCGGGATGGGTCTGGTGGTCGCGGTCGCCGCGCTCGGGGTGGCGCTGGTGCGCGACGGCCTGGTGGCCCGGCTGCGGGTCGCCGGCGCGCTGGTGCCCCGCCTCAGTGGACTGGTGCTGCTGGTCGCCGGCTGCTACGTCGCCTGGTACGGCTGGTACGAGCTACGGCTCGCTGCCGGCCGCCGCGACGCCCTGCACGACCCGGTCATCCGGGTGGCCGCCCAGGCCCAGCGAGCCCTGGCCGACGCCCTGGACCGGATCGGCCCGGCGGTGCTGCTGGCCGCCCTGGCCACGCTCCTCCTGGCCGCGCTCCTGCTCAGGCGCGCCCACCGCCCGACCCCAGCCTCCGTTGATCATGAAGTTATCGCCGCGACACGCCGGGGCGACGGGCAATAACTTCATGATCAACCATGAGGGCGCGGTGGTTGACCTTGGCGTTACACCTGTGGCCTGGATGGACGGCGGCGGGGCCGGTGCGTCC